>JAHZCF010000053.1 GCA_019423005.1 Haemophilus sp. | reverse complement strand
TGATTGATCCTGTTCGCGTAGTGATTGAAAACTTTGAAGGCGAAGAAACCTTAACTGCGCCAAATCACCCAAATCGTCCTGAATTAGGTGAGCGTCAATTACCGTTTACGAAAGAGCTTTATATCGATCGTGCAGATTTCCGTGAAGAAGCGAACAAACAATATAAGCGCTTAGTATTAGGTAAAGAAGTACGTTTACGTAATGCTTATGTAATTAAAGCTGAACGTGTCGAAAAAGATGCAAATGGTGAAATCACCACGATCTTCTGTACTTACGATCCTGAAACTTTAGGTAAAAATCCAGCGGATGGTCGCAAAGTGAAAGGGGTAATTCACTGGGTATCTGCAGTACATAATCACCCAGCAGAGTTCCGTTTATACGAGCGTCTTTTCACCGTACCAAACCCAGGTGCAGCGGAAGAAATCGAAAGCGTGTTAAATCCAACCTCTTTAGTGGTGAAACACGGTTTTGTAGAACAAAGCCTTGCAAATGCAGAACCAGAAAAAGGTTACCAATTTGAACGCGAAGGTTATTTCTGTGCGGATAACAAAGACAGCCGCCCAGAGCACTTAGTGTTTAACTTAACCGTAAGCTTAAAAGAAGGCTTCTAATTCTAAACAACAAAGTGCGGTCAAAAATCACGTAAATTTTGACCGCACTTTTTTATTGGTTTCACTATGCAATTTGAATCTCATTTTTGGCAAACAAAATCGCTCCTTGAAATGACGGAATCCGAATGGGAAGCCCTATGTGATGGCTGCGGGAAATGCTGTTATCGGAAATATATTCAAGGGCGGGGCAAGCGTGAAAAACTCTATTACACGCGCATTGCTTGCAATCTATTAGATGTGGAAACAGGGAAGTGTCGTAATTATCCTGAACGTTTTAAAATCGAAAGTGATTGTACGAAATTAACCAAAAAGAATTTGCCTGATTTTGGTTGGCTGCCGAATACCTGTGCCTATCGTTTATTGTATGAAGGTAAACCTTTGCCCGAATGGCATCCCTTAATCAGCGGTGATCCTAATTCAGTGAAAAATGCAGGTATTTTAATTCCAGATGGCGTGCACGAAGAAGATGTCATTGATTGGTTTGAATTTGTCATTGAAACTGAATAATTTAAATTTCGTTGTTTTTTTATTCTCTTTAAACTTTGTTTTTTGATTTAGGTCACAATTTGCGAGATTGGCAATTGTATTTCAATTGTGCTTACTTATAATACTTATTAAGTATTATATAGATGTATCATTCGTTGTATGCAAATGTCCTTATCACTTAAACAATCTGCTAAAAAACTTGGCATTTCGTTTTCCCATTATGATATTGGTGGGCATTTGATTGATGCATCGCCAACCAGTATTGATTATTTTATCGAGCAGTTGCAATTTCCGCCGAATATTGGACAAAATCAGCCGTTCCAACATGTCATATGTGCCTTTGAAAATGAACCCATTCATGGTGATTTAATCGCGTTTTCTTCTCCTCCTGATGCTTCTTTGCGTTATCAATTGCTCGACGAGCAAAACCAAATTCAGTTTGAAAAAACCATTCCATATTCAACCGCACTTTCATTCATTGCCTGCTTTGTCTTTTATCTATCATCGTTTAATGCTTTTTGTCGCTCAACAAACGAGAAAATACAATCGGTTGTAAATAATCAAGCTTGCAAAGCATAAAGGAGTATGTCATGACGAAATTAGTCGCTCAATCAGTAATTAATTCATTTTTTGATGGCAAACATGCCGATCCTTTTGCTGTATTAGGCATGCATGAAACTCACAATGGTATTGAGATTCGTGCTTTATTACCCGATGCAGATAAAGTCGAAGTGATTGATAAAGAAAGTCAATCCATCGTTGTTGAACTAGAAAAACTGGATGACCGCGGATTTTTTGCTGCTATTGTGCCAGAGATTCACCATTTCTTTACCTACCAATTAAAAGTGTATTGGGGCGTAGAAGCCCAAATTATTGAAGATCCGTACCGTTTCCATCCGATGATTAATGACTTGGATCAATGGCTATTGGCGGAAGGTTCGTTATTGCGTCCTTATGAAGTATTAGGTGCACATTTTACTGAATGTGACAGTGTACCGGGCGTAAATTTCCGTGTATGGGCGCCAAATGCGAAACGCGTTTCATTGGTGGGTGATTTCAACTATTGGGACGGTCGTCGTCATCCGATGCGTTTTCATCCAGCAAGTGGGGTGTGGGAATTATTCTTACCCAAAGCTAGCTTGGGTCAACGTTATAAATTTGAGTTGATTGATTGCAATGGCAACCTTCGTTTAAAAGCTGACCCTTATGCATTTAGATCTGAATTACGTCCGGATACCGCATCAGAAATCAGTATGTTGCTGGATGTAGTCGAAATGACGGAGCAACGTCGTAAAGCGAACCAACGCAACCAACCCATTTCGATTTATGAAGTACATTTGGGATCATGGCGTCGTAATTTAGAGAATAATTTCTGGCTTGATTATGATCAAATTGCCGATGAGCTCATTCCTTATGTTAAACATATGGGCTTTACGCATATTGAGTTTTTGCCACTCTCCGAATTCCCATTCGATGGATCTTGGGGGTATCAACCGATTGGTTTGTATTCTCCAACGAGTCGTTTTGGTACACCAGAAGGCTTTAAACGCTTAGTCGAAAAAGCCCACAATGCAGGCATTAATGTGATTTTAGACTGGGTGCCAGGGCATTTCCCTAGTGATACACACGGTTTAGTGGCATTTGATGGTACAGCCTTATATGAACATGCTGACCCACGTGAAGGCTATCATCAAGACTGGAATACCTTAATTTATAACTATGGTCGTAATGAAGTGAGAAACTTCTTATCCAGTAATGCACTGTATTGGCTTGAGCGATTTGGTGTAGATGGTATCCGTGTAGATGCGGTCGCATCAATGATTTATCGCGATTATAGCCGAGCTGAAGGCGAATGGATTCCGAATCAATATGGCGGTCGTGAAAACTTAGAAGCCATTGAATTCTTAAAACATACCAACTGGAAAATCCATTCT
Source organism: Haemophilus sp. (assembly GCA_019423005.1). Taxonomy (GTDB): domain Bacteria; phylum Pseudomonadota; class Gammaproteobacteria; order Enterobacterales; family Pasteurellaceae; genus Haemophilus_D. The sequence goes on along the minus strand of JAHZCF010000053.1, from coordinate 91 downwards.
GAAGTGTCTGGCGCGATTTCGATTGCGGAAGAATCCACTTCTTTCGGTGGCGTAACCCATCCGACAGAAAATGGCGGGCTTGGATTTAATT
>JAHZCF010000052.1 GCA_019423005.1 Haemophilus sp. | reverse complement strand
CGGAATAAAAGATAAATCTGTGCTTTACAATTTTGCACGAGGAAGAACTTATATTCTCAGTTTAAACTATAAATTCTAATGGTTTTATATAAAAGGCATAGTTAATTAACTATGCCTTTTTAAACAATGTTTATCGTTTTTTATTTAAAAATTAATCATCTTATTTACAGATTATAAAGCACTATAATCTATCTATCATTGCCAATACTAACGCCGAAGACTGCTTTGCAGCCAAGGGTAAAAACTCTTCAAATGACATACTTGCCTCGCCATCACCTGCATCAGAAATAGCTCGAACAACCACAAATGGTACGTTAAAGGCATGACAAACTTGTGCAATTGCTGTTGCTTCCATTTCTACTGCTGTCACATTGGGGAAATCAGCTTTAATTTGAGCAATTTTTTCTTCGCTATTAATAAAGCTATCACCCGAGCAAATTAAGCCACGTTTTACATTTTGTCCTTGTGACTGTGCAATTTCATCGGCTAAATCGGCTAATTGTTTATCAGAAAGGAAAGCTGCTGGATTCGCAGGTAACTGACCTTTTTCATAGCCAAATGCCGTCACATCGGCATCGTGATAGCGGGTTTCATCGGAAATAACGATATCTCCTACTTTTAAGCCTTTTGCAACACCACCTGCTGAGCCCGTATTTAAGACCACATCCGGTTTAGCCAATTGCAATAAAGCGGTGGTACCAATAGCCGCTGCGACCTTACCTATCCCTGATTGCAATAATGCGACTTCTTTACCATTAATTTTGCCTTCAAAAATGACCGCACTTGCCACTTTTGTTTCTTTTTTATCTGTCATTAATTGGGATAAAATTTCCACTTCTTGTGCCATTGCACCAACAATCCCGATTTTCATTATTTTTTCCTTTCTTGTTCGAGTTTATTCACTAAGAAATCTAATACCGCTACGCCATAATCATCGTTATACAATGTACTTGCGGTGAGCACATATTTTCCGCCCACCACCACATAAGGAAACGTAAATACACCATATTCTTCCGTTAAATTAATAGCGTTATTCACATCTTCTTTTACTTCAGCAGAATGCACGACTTTATTAAATTCAGCTTTACTGACTCCTTGCGAGATTATCCATTCACGCATCTTATCTAATGATGATAATTCGGTATAACGTGCCTTTTCAGAGGTTTCAAATAACAGCGTATCTGACAACTCGCCTACTTTTAAACGCTGTAAGGTATAAAATATTGTCGCTGAAAATTTTGCTTCATTCGTGGCGACCGGGTATTCATCTAATGCCACTTTATTTGGACGAATTTGGCTATAAAGCTGTAGGATGTCTTGGGCTGAAGAACAAACTCGACAGTCATAATCAAAGAAAAACTGGATCGGAATTTTACGATCGTTTCTTTTAGCTTGTTCAATGGGTTCTTGATATGAAAAATAATCTCGACCATCTTCAAACTGTGCCACATTTGCTGGCGGTAAGTGCGGTGAATTTTTGGCAGAAAAATCCTTTGCATTGACTTCACCGAATGCGACATTTGTCACACTCAGCAATATCATTGCAAAGGATCCTTTCAATAATTTATTCTGCCAAACTTTTTTCATAAATTAACCAATTGGTTCAATATAATCGACTAATAATTGGAGGTTTCGATTTCCACGAAACTCATTAATTTCTAACTTATAAGCAAATTTTGCCTGCTTAATCGACAAATCGGGATAATACCGAGTATCGATATTAAACGCAATGGCATCTAATAATGGACCACCATTTTTAGGCTCTACGAGCATTTTTAAATGATTTTGATTTTGCCCGATAGCACGTTGCTCAAAAATTTTAAATTCACCATCAAAAGCAGGCTCAGGAAAAGCTTGTCCCCAAGGTCCGCCAGATTTTATCACTTCTGCAGTTTCAATACTAAATTCATTTGCTTGAAGTTCGCCATCCGTCCAAATCACACCTTGTAATTGATCTTCATTTAACCAATCTTGCACCGTTTGATTAAAAATCTTTTGAAAATCAGGGAAAAAGCTTTCTTTAATGCTTAATCCTGCTGCCATGGCATGACCACCAAATTTTAAAATCATATCAGGATGTTGGGAATGAATACGCTCTAATACATCTCGCATATGCAAGCCTTCAATTGAACGCGCAGAGCCTTTTAAAATACCTTCTTGATCTTGCGCAAAAGCAATAACGGGTCGATGGTATTGATCTTTAATACGAGAGGCCACAATACCTAATACACCTTGATGCCAATCTGGCTGGAATAAGGCGATCCCCATAGGTAATTCATCAGAAAGTGCGGTGAGATTTCGGCAAATTTCTAAGGCTTCCAACTTCATGCCTTGCTCAATTTCTTTTCGAGCCTGATTTAGGCTATCTAAATCCAAGGCTTGAGCTCTTGCCTCTTGCATGCTTTCTGCAAGTAATAACTCCACACCAACAGACATATTATCTAGTCGGCCCGCTGCATTTAAACGTGGAGCAATCGCAAAGCCCAAGTCCGCTGAGCAAAGTTTTTCGACTTCTCGATTAGCCACTTCCGCGAGAGCAATAATTCCTGGTCGACAACGTTTCGCACGAATTCTCATCAACCCTTGATGAGCTAAAATACGGTTATTTTGATCAAGAGGAACGACATCTGCAATTGTGCCGAGTGCGACTAAATCCAGTAATTCAGTAAAATTAGGTTGTGTTTCTGCCGTAAAAATGCCCAACTCGCGAAATTTGGCACGCAAAGCGAGCATTAAATAGAATGCCACACCGACGCCAGCTAGACATTTTGAGGGAAAATTACATTGTTGCAAATTTGGATTAACAATAGCATCAGCATTTGGCTGTATTTCTGGTGGTAAGTGGTGATCGGTAATTAACACCTTCACACCCTGCTCTTTTAAATACGCCACGCCCTCAAAAGACGAGACCCCGTTATCCACCGTCATCAATAACTGCACGCCTTTTTCCATTGCCATCTCAGCAACAGGTACACTCAAACCATAGCCTTGCTCAAAACGATTTGGCACTAGGTATTCCACATCAGTAAAGCCCAGCATACGCAAAGCTAACACTGAAAGCGCCGTACTCGTTGCCCCGTCTGCATCAAAATCGCCGACGATAACTATCTTTTGTTGCTGTTGATAAGCATCAACCAATAAGCTCACGGCTTGTTGAATACCATGTAATTGATTGGGATTCAGCATTGATTGCAAAGTGCGGTCTAATTCTTGGCTATTTTTAATATGGCGAGAACGGTAGAGACGATCGAGTAATGCATTATCTGAAACAGGATTTCCAGCGGGAATTTCACGACGTTTGATGAGTTTTTTCACGGTGTTTCATTATTTTAAATGATCACTAAAGGAACATTTGATATGTGTTTTGATTATATGAATATTTTAAGGGCGTATATCATACGCCCTCGCTACTAAGAATTATTGTGCTGATTCTTGTAACACAGCTAATAAATCTTGAGGTTTTAAATATCCCCCAAGCATTTCACCTGTTGAAGTCACAATACTTGGCGTACCTTTCACACCAAGTTGTACACCTAAATCATAGTGTTTTTTCACAATGTTAGGTGTTTTCAATTCTTTCGGTAAGTTACCTTTTTCAGCTTCATTTAATGCAAATACAGGATCTTTCGCTGTCCAAATGGCTTCCATTTGGCGAGCAGTTTCATTCATTCCAGCACGCGGGAATGCAAGATAACGAACGGTAATACCTAAATCATTATATTCTTTCACTTGTTGATGAAGAATATGGCAATAATGACAAGTAATATCCATGAATACGGTCACAACATATTTTTCATTTTTTGCCGGATAAATGATCATTTCGTTTTTTAACGCATTCACTTTATCCGCTAAAAGTTTACCTGCCACATCAACTGGGCCTTTATTTGTTAATTCATACATTTTGCCTTGCAAAACATATTGACCATTTTCACTTACATATAAAATGCCTTGATCAGTCACCGCTGTTTTAAGGCCTTTTACCGGTGAATCTTTCACTTCAATATTTTTCGCACCTAATGCTTGTAATTTCGATTTAATCTCAGCATCAGTCGCCATCGCAGTGGCAGAAGCAGTGATTAAAAGTGCGGTCAGTAATTTTTTCATTTTTATTCCTAAATATCTAAACAACAAAGATTAGAATTATAAATGGATCGATGATTTGTGCAAGCCAAACTACCCAAAAAACTGAAAATGACTTATACTTCTGCCGCTTATAGAGGTTTATTTATTATGTTTGAAATTAATCCAATCAAAAACAAAATCGCCGACCTTTCCGAGCGCACTTCTGTGCTTCGGGGGTATCTTTGACTTCGACGCAAAAGTAGAGCGTTTAGAAGAAGTTAATGCCGAATTAGAACAACCCGATGTGTGGAATGATCCTGAAAAAGCCCAAGTGCTTGGGAAAGAACGCGTTTCACTTGAACAAGTGGTTGATACCATCAAGAATTTAGAACAAGGTTTAGAGGATGTTGAAGGGCTTCTCGAATTAGCCGTTGAAGCTGAAGATGAAGAGACCTTCAATGAAGCCGTTGCTGAATTAGACGAACTTGAACAACAACTTGCCAAATTAGAATTCCGACGCATGTTTAGCGGTGAACACGATGCGTGTGATTGCTATGTCGATTTACAAGCAGGTTCTGGTGGAACAGAAGCGCAAGACTGGACGGAAATGTTACTTCGCATGTACCTTCGTTGGGCTGAAAGCAAAGGCTTTAAAACAGAATTAATGGAAGTCTCTGATGGTGATGTAGCAGGTTTAAAATCAGCGACGATTCGTGTCAGTGGTGAATATGCTTTCGGTTGGTTACGCACAGAAACCGGTATTCATCGTTTAGTGCGCAAAAGTCCATTCGACTCTAATAACCGTCGTCATACATCATTTGCAGCAGTTTTTGTTTATCCTGAAATTGATGATGATATTGATATTGAAATCAATCCGGCTGATTTACGCATTGATGTTTACCGTGCATCTGGTGCAGGTGGTCAGCACGTCAATAAAACTGAAAGTGCGGTGCGTATTACTCACATGCCAAGCGGGATTGTCGTTCAATGCCAAAACGATCGTTCTCAACATAAAAACAAAGATCAAGCTATGAAACAGTTAAAAGCGAAATTGTATGAGCTTGAGTTACAAAAGAAAAATGCGGACAAACAAGCGATGGAAGATAATAAATCTGATATCGGTTGGGGCAGCCAAATTCGTTCTTATGTGTTAGATGATGCGCGTATTAAGGATCTCCGCACAGGCGTTGAAAATCGTAATACACAAGCCGTACTGGATGGCGATCTTGACCGCTTTATTGAAGCAAGCTTAAAAGCGGGACTTTAATCATCTCTTATACAAAAAAGTGCGGTCAATTTTAACCGCACTTTTTTATTAAATTTCTTCTTTTTCTTTCACTTTATTCTTGCCTAACACCACATCTTTCATAACTGTCAGCAATTCCTTTTGAACATGAGAAAGTTTTGGTTTTTCGGCTTTCTCAAATGCCAATGGGCGACAAAACTCCATAGCCTTAATGCCCAATCGAGCCGTTAATAATCCCACGCCAATCCCCTGTGCAGCGCGTGCAGAAAGTTTCGCGGTAATATCTTGCGAAAGCCAATCCATGCCTAAATCTTGCACAATCTCCGTTGCACCAGCAAAAGCAAGATTCACTAACACCATTCTAAGTAAGCGAAGACGGGTAAAATACCCTAGCTCAATCCCATAAATCGCTGCAATTTTATTGATTAAACGAATATTTCGCCACGCAATAAAAAACATATCAATAATGGCTAAAGGACTGATTGCCACAATCACAGCGGATTCTGCTGCCATTTTAGTAATCAGTTTTTTCGCTTTTTTATCAAAAGACTGTAACACTGTTTGACTAAATAAATGGGTAACTTCGCGAGCAGAATAACTTTCATTAAGCTGCTTTTCCCATTGGACAATTGCAGGATGTTGCGAATCCAATTTTAAGGTATCGGCAATCGATAAACACAAGACTTTTCCTTTCTCGCTATCCTGTTCTGAAAAAACTTGATGATTTTTAACCGCACTTTCACCTATTAATCGCTGACTTTGTTCTTGTAGATTCAAACGCTTTTTGAGTTTCACTAAACGTCGCCATTCTGCGATGATTTCAGATAAACCAAACAACACAACGACAAAACTCACTAACGCAAAAGCAAGGTAAATCCATTGTTGATTTTGATAACTATCCCAAATCCATTGAACAGATTGTGCAACCGTCGCCCCTAAAAATAAAAGTGCGGTCAATTTCAAAGCCGTTTTCCAACCACTCGATTTAGGCTTAACAATTTGCTCAAATTGCTCGTCCAACAACTCCCCTTCTAAAGGTTCATTATCAATGGTGGTTTCAACATTATGAAATTCTTGCTTAGGCAGAATTTCTTCCTCTTCGGGTTGTTGAGATTGTGTGAAAATTTGTTTTGTCATTTTGTATTGATGAATGATAAATATGGGTAAATTCTAATGCAAAATGATAATAATCTCACCTTAATATTGAATTAATTTTTAGACAAAATTAGAGAAATAGCTGAAACAAAACAAGAGATTTTGCATTCGCCACAGCCATTACATAGATCGGGAACTAATGATAAATCGGCTCGAATAGCCTTTTGAGAACAACTTTCTCGACAAACATCGCAAGACTGCCCTTGAAGTGTAATACAGTCTTTTCCAAATTTTGGACGAAGTCCTGTATCAGCGGGAAAATAGGGATAAAGTGCATGGGTTTGACATGCCTCTGCACATTTACCACAGAGATCACAAGCCATATACTCAATATCTAATTCAGCTTTGTTATACACAAGACGCAATAAATTATTGGGGCAGGCTGAAACACAATCACCACAGCCATTACAAACAGCCAAAAACAAATCTTCTCGAGCTGAAAATGGCGGTCGATGAACTTTACGGATTTGCTTTTCTTGCGGCACCTCCGTTGCACCAAGCACTCCTCTAAATAACCCACGCCGAGATATATGATGATGCGTTAAATATGCTTGATAATAAGCTTCGTCTTTACAATTTGTACTCATAGCATTAACGATAAAAACGAACGTCTGGCACCGAAAGGCTTAATTTCTGTTTCCAATCATCGAGTGTAATTAAGGTAAGTTGCGCTAAGCCTTGATAAAACGGATAATTTTCAACATTCGCCAACTTAGTGAGAAAGTGTGGCGCCCAGGTCAATAAATGCTGGCTTAGAAATTCGACTAATAAGTGCGGTCGAGTTTCTGCAAGATATGCAGACAACATCAGCATTAAGCCTATATGATCTTCTGGTTCATCTTGCTGTGCTTGGAAAGCAATTTGATGACAATTTAAAAAATCACGTAATGCCAATAATGAATTTCCAAAAATTACACATTCAGGATCAAGATAAACCGATCCCCAAGGAGGAGCGACCAATTCATTTGGACCAATAAAGAGGTTTTGATATTGCTCTGTAAGGTCTTGTGTTAAACCTTGGTTGATAAGTGCGGTAATTTTTTCACATGCTTTTTCTTCCAACGGAATTTCCCATTCTTCCGTCCAAGTCGGTTGGCGAAAGAAATCTAAAACACCGGCAATACGCGAATCACTTGGTTCATAATAAAAGGATGCACCAAGCAGACGTCCGTAAAGGGAAATTTGTTGAAACGTGTTTTGCATAAAATCTCCGAAAATCTAACCGCACTTATTTAGATACTAGCTACCAATCGCCATACCATATGTCATGTGTAATCCATAAAATAACGCACGACCAATGCCTTCAGCAACAAAAGTTAAAATAACTCCACCCCATAATAAACCCGCATTTTTAGCACGGAAGAATAAGAATGATGCAATAGCTAATAAACATAAACGTACAGCTGTCATCACCGCATAATCTGGCACGAGAGCTGCTGCATTTTGGATCGCACTATGAATACCTTGTAAATGAAAGCCTTGATATATACAAACCACGGCAGCACATAACACTGCAAAAGCAAATAAACCTGGCACAAAGTTAAGTTGATAGCTTCGTTGTTTATTTGGCATTAAAAGCGCATAAGCTAAAGCCAAACCGCCTAATGCTACGGTGAGATAGAATAACCAAGAAGTCAGGACGGTATTCCAAGTCGGTACACTGATAATATGATAAACCTGATTCATCATATACATAAAACAAAGCCCAATAAGTGCGGTCAAAATTCTCCACACATTTCCAAGGAAAGCAGGCATTTTACCTAAAATAGCAATCAGCCAATATAACCCAGCCAAACCAAAGAATACTGCACCTGAGGCGATCTCGTTACTCATCATCGATTCGCCAACACGATTAAGAGAGTTGAACGCCCGCACTGGGGTTCCCAAATGCATGACAGAAGCAATAAAACCCAAACCTAAAATAGCCAAAATCACAAACATCGCTTTATGAATGTAGGCTCTGCTTTTGTCATTTTTTTCACCCAATAGCACGAAAGTAAAAACAAGCCAAGCTCCGACCGCACTTTGAGCTAACACTGTGAAAAAGACTAATGGAAGTTCATGTAATCCGTTCATCTTACACCTCTCTTGGATTGCCTAAGAATCCGCTTGTGTCCCCACTTGGACGGGAATTTTTATTTGGTTTCACCACTAAATTAGGATGAGTAATCTCTGCTGGCGGTAATGGCGCAATAGAAGCTTGCTCGCCATATTTAGCTCGCAATTCATCAATTGGTGCAAAATCAAGAGCACGCAATGGACAAGCATCAACACAGATTGGTTTTTGTCCTGCTTTCACGCGAGAATAACACCCGTCACATTTTGTCATATGACCTTTTTGTGCATCATATTGCGGTGCATCATAAGGACACGCCATATTACAATAACGGCATCCAATACAAGTTTCTTCATTTACAATAACAAAACCATCTTCATTTTTGTGCATTGCCCCAGTCGGACAAACTGCAGTACAAGCTGGATTTTCACAATGGTTACAAGAAATTGACATATAATAGGCAAACACATCTTGATGCCAGCAATCGTCTGCTTGTTGGTTCCAGTTGCCGCCTGTGTATTCATAAATACGGCGGAAATTTACATCCGTGCCTAAGTCTTTGTAATCTTTACAGGCTAATTCGCAAGTTTTACAACCTGTACAGCGATCCGAATCAAAATAAAAGCCATATTGTTTCATTATTCACTCCCTACAAGCGTTCCACTTGAACTAAATTAGAATGTTGTGGATTACCTTTTGCCAACGGTGATGGTCTTTGGGTAGTCAATACATTAACGCAACCTGAATGATCTATTCGATCTTTATCAGGTGCGTACCATGCTCCTTCACTCAAGGCGACGACACCCGGAATAATACGTGGAGTAACTTTCACATTAATGCGCACTTCACCGCGATCATTAAAGATACGAATCATATCGCCATTTTTAATATTGCGTGGCGCGGCATCAATTGGGTTCATCCACACTTCTTGTGGGTTCGCGGCTTTTAGTACATCCACGTTTCCATAAGTGGAGTGCGTTCTTGCTTTATAGTGGAAACCGCTAAGTTGTAACGGATATTTTTCCATGAGAGGATCGCCATAATGCTCGAAACTTTGTGCATGAACTGGTAAAGGATGAATCACTTCATCTTCTGCTAGTTTCCAAGTTTTAGCAATTTCAGCTAAACGTGAAGAATAAATTTCAATTTTTCCTGATGGTGTTTTTAACGGATGTGCTTCAGGATCATCACGGAAATCCTTGTATGCAACTTTAAAACCATTCGGATCTACTTTTTTGAAAATACCTTGTTGTCTAAACTCTTCGAAGGTTGGTAATTCTGGCAGTTTTTCACGAGATTGCTCATAAATGTATCGCAGCCATTCCTCTTGTGTTCGACCTTCAGTAAATTTATCTTTTACCCCCATTTTATCAGCCAGATCGCTCAACATATCGTAAATAGTGCGACATTCAAAAGATGGCTTAATGACTTGATCGGCAAAAATCACATACGCCATATTCGCAACGAACGCATCTAATGCAAAATCCATTTGTTCGGAAGTCGTACAATCTGGTAGCAAAATATCACTGTATTTCGCAGTAGAGGTCATGTGATTATCTATCGTGATGATCATTTCACACTGACTTTCATCCTGCAAAATATCATGTGTGCGATTAATTTGTGCATGTTGATTGATAAGGCAATTACTAGAATAGTTCCAAATTACCTTAATTGGGGCCGATAATTTATCTACACCTCGAATACCATCAGTAAGTGCAGTCATTTCTGTGCCTCGAAAAATTGCATCAGTCCACATAAACATTGGAATACTTGCCTTCACAGGGTTTTCCAAAGTCGGCATACGCACAAATGGGATACTATATGCGCTTTCACGAGCGCCCGTATTACCACCATGGATACCTACATTACCCGTTAAAATAGGTAACATAGCAATAGCACGGGAAATCAACTCTCCATTACTACGGCGTTGTGGTCCCCAGCCTTGAGAAATAAACGCTGGTTTAGTACTACCGATTTCACGAGCAAGTTTAATAATCCGATCTACTGGAATACCTGTAATTTTCGATGCCCACTCTGGCGTTTTGGCAATACCGTCATCTCCTTCACCTAAAATATAAGCTTTATAATGACCATTTTTTGGCGCATCTGCTGGTAACGTTTTCTCATCATAGCCCACACAGTATTTATCCAAGAATGGTTGATCAACCAAATCTTCGGTAATCATCACATATGCGAGTGCAGAAACTAATGCGGCATCAGTACCTGGACGGATTGGTATCCATTCGTCTTCACGTCCCACTCCTGTATCAGTATAGCGAGGATCAATCAAAATCATTTTTGCATTGGAACGCTGTTTTGCCTGTTCAATACAGTAAGTTAATCCTCCACCACTCATACGCGTTTCACTCGGGTTATTACCGAATAACACAATTAATTTTGTATTTTCGATATCCGCCATTCCATTGCCTAGAGCCCAACTACCACCATATGTATAATCCAAGCCCACAGCAATTTGCGCAGTACTATAATCACCATAATGATTTAAATACCCACCAATACAGTTCATAAAACGTGCGAGCATTGTGGATGCAGGTGGCCAGGATTTGGTCATTGTTCCACCAAGTGTTCCTGTACCATAGTTTAAATATATAGATTCATTTCCATATTGGGTTATATTGCGCTTAAGTGCATCAGCAATTTCCGTCAACGCTTCATCCCAGCTAATTCGTTTAAATTTACCTTCTCCTCGTTTACCCACGCGTTTCATTGGGTATTTCAAACGATCTGGATTATACACACGGCGTCGCATAGAACGACCACGTAAGCAGGCCCGTACCTGATGATCAAGATTGTAAGTTTCGGTTCCTGTATTATCTGTTTCTACATACGTGATCCGATCATCCTTAACGTGCATACGTAGTGGACAACGACTCCCACAGTTTACAGTACAAGCACTCCATACCACTTTTTCTTCATTTTCTTGTACAGTTTTTGGTGTATCCGCTGCCATTGCATTAAAAGGTAACGTAATATCAGCCACTGCAACAGCCGCACCAACAGATGACGCCTTTAAAAAATCTCGGCGATTTACTTGATTAAAATTACTCATAATATCGTCCCCCCCACAGTCAGATTGAGTAATCATTGAAATAGATTAACTAATAGCATCTTTCATATGTCAAAATATTGACTCCGATCACATAATTAAAAATAGGTATACCCTAACTAACGATAATATGATCAAAATCAACATGCTATAATGATAACTATTATTAAATAATCTCTATCTGTACTAAATTAGAATGTTGTGGATTACCTTTTGCCAATGGTGAAGGACGGTGTGTAGTCAGTGTGTTAATGCTGCCGCCATGGTCGATTTGATCCCCATTCATATTCGCTTTATGCCATGCACCTTGTGGCATAGCAAGCACGCCCGGCATAATACGTGGCGTAACTTTAGCTGCAATGCGAACTTCGCCATTTTCATTAAACACGCGAATCATTGATCCATCTTGGATATTTTTAGCTTGCGCATCAATTGGATTAATCCAAATTTCTTGGCGATTAGCTGCTTGTAAAATATCGACGTTACCATAGGAAGAATGGGTGCGCGCTTTATAATGGAAACCAATCATTTGGAATGGATAATCTTTGCGTTTCGGATCATCTACACCGTTGAAACCAGCATGATAAATTGGTAATGGATGAATCACCTCATCCTCTTCCAATTCCCACGTTTGAGCAATTTTAGCTAACGCTTCTGAATAGATTTCAATTTTACCTGAAGGGGTTTTCAATGGATTTTTTTCAGGATCCTCTCTGAACGCTTTGTACGCAACAAAATGTCCTTTAGGATCACGTTTTTTGAAAATACCCATTTTCTTCATATTTTCATAATCGGGTAAGTCCTTATCTTTTTTCATCATTTCTGCATATAAGAACTTAACCCAATCTTCTTGTGTTTTACCCTCTGTAAATTTGTCATAGACATCTTGCCCTAATCGTTTGGCTATTTCACTCGCGATTTCATAAATAGGCTTCCGTTCAAATTTAGCTGTAGTAGCAGGTTGCCCAAATATTAAATACCCCATATTTCCAGCATATTCATTTGGCGTGAGATCTGCTTGTTCGGTGATCATTAAATCTGGTAATAAAATATCTGCATATTTAGCAGAATCAGTCATAAAATTCTCAACCACAACGATCATTTCGCATTTATTTTCATCTTGTAGAATACGATGTGTTTTATTGATATTAGAATGCTGATTTGTGATGGTATTACCCGCATAATTCCAAATAAATTTAATCGGTACATCTAATTTGTCTTTCCCTTTAACACCATCTCGAAGTGCGGTCATTTCAGGACCTCTTTCTATGGCATCCGTCCACATAAATACAGAGATCTTCGTTTTCACTGGATTTTTTAAGGTTGGAAATTTAACATTGGTAATCTTGTAAGTATCTTCACGTGCACCTGAATTACCACCATGAATTCCGACATTACCTGTTAAAATAGCTAACATGGCCACCGCTCTAACACCAAGTTCACCATTAGATTGACGTTGAATGCCCCAACCTTGAACAATACAACAAGGTTTTGTCATAGCAATTTCACGTGCAAGTCGAATAATCGTTTCTTCTGGAATACCAGTAATTTTGGCAGCCCAATTTGGTGTTTTGGCGATACCATCTTCACCATAGCCGAGAATATAAGCTTTATAGTGAGCATTCTTTGGCGCACTTGGTGGCAAGGTTTTTTCATCATACCCCACGCAATATTTATCCAAAAATGCTTGATCGACTAAATTTTCACTAATCATCACATATGCCATTCCCGCAACTAATGCAGCATCGGTACCAGGACGAATTGGCACCCATTCATCTTCACGCCCTGCGGCAGTATCAGTATAACGACGATCGATTACGATCATTTTCGCTTTCGAAATTTCACGAGCTTGCTCCAGATGATATGTAATTCCCCCGCCGCTCATGCGTGTTTCCATCGGATTATTACCGAAATACACGACCAGTTTGCTATTGATAATATCTGATGTTGCGTTCCCTTCATTCGAGCCGTAAGTGTAAGGCATAGCCATAGAAACTTGTGCACGACTGTAAGTGCCGTAATAGCTTAAATAACCGCCATAACAATTCATCAAACGAGCAAAGGGCGAAGTCGGTGCGGCAGAACGGAGCATATTTCCTGCGCTTACACCGGAGCTGTAATTAATATACACGGCTTCATTACCATATTCCTTTACAATACGTTTGAGGTTATCTGCAATAGTGTCATAAGCCTCTTCCCAGCTGATACGTTTAAATTTCCCTTCTCCTCGTTTGCCAATTCGTTTCATGGGGTATTTTAGACGGTCAGGATGATTCATAACTCTTCGAATAGAGCGTCCACGCAAACAAGCACGAACTTGGTGATTGCCATAAATATCGTCGCCAGTATTATCTGTTTCGACTTGATAGACTTCGTTATCTTTCACATGTAAACGAAGCGCACAACGACTGTGGCAGTTACCAGGACAAGTATTCCACACGACTTTTTCTGTGGATTCTACAATCGGTTTAGTTTCAGCTTTGGAAGTGAAAGGAAGGGGTAATTGAGAAACTGTAGCCAGAGCGGCACTGGTTTTAAGAAGTTGTCTGCGATTAAACGCAAAAAAGTTTGGATTATTTTTATCCATAATCATATTCTCCCGGAATAATGAAGTGATGCTTTTCAGTGTAAAGAAAAAAGGTTCAGATGGTTGTTGATAAAAATCAAAAAATGATAAATCACCAATCTGGTCGGATCAGTATTACATTTTATTTATTTCATTTATTTTATATTGCTCAATTGACGAGCACCTGAAAAATCCGTTAGCATATCGCCATCCACAATTAGTTTATCTAATGTGTTAAGTTTTAACTGTTAACTAACTAGAAG
>JAHZCF010000051.1 GCA_019423005.1 Haemophilus sp. | reverse complement strand
TGACACAAGCCGCAGTGAGCCATCAAATAAAATTATTAGAAGATTTTTTAGGTGTTGAGCTTTTTATTCGTAAAAATCGTTCGCTCGAATTGACGGAATTTGGGAAAGCCTATTTTGTTGATATCAATAAAATCTTACGAAAATTAAATGAAGCAACCGAACGTTTATTAACACTTAAAGCTGAACCACATTTGGCAATTAGTGTGCCACAAACTTTTGGTATTCAATGGCTTGTGCCACATTTGAGTGATTTTAATAAACAATATCCTGAAATTGAAGTACGCTTGAAGGGCGTCGATCAAGATGAAGGTTTATTGAATAAAGAAATTGATATTGCCATTTATTATGGAAAAGGCGATTGGGAAAACTTACAAGTCGATCGTTTAGGCGAAGAAAACCTCGTGATTTTAGCGGCGCCTTCATTGCTTGAGAAAATACCAGTAAGTTGTCCTAATGATTTGAAAAAGCATACGCTGATTCATACGCATACTCGAGATAACTGGCAAGCGATGGCGGATTATCTCAAATTAGATGATTTGAATATTCAGCAAGGTCCGTTATTTAGCCATACTTTTATGGCATTGCAAGCGGCCGTTCATGGACAAGGTATTGCGTTAGCTAATCGCATTTTGGCTCAGCAAGAAATTGAAAATGGTCATTTGCAAATTGTGTTACCAACCGAATTGCGGGATCCAAAATCATTCTATGTGGTCAATCATTTAGATCGTTTAGATGATGAACAAATTCAAGCCTTTAGAAAATGGATTAAAGATTCAATTAAATTAGGAAAACATGAATAAATTAGCCTTATATTGTCGAATTGGCTTTGAAAAAGAAGTCGCTGCAGAAATTACCGACCGAGCTTCTGAGCGTGGTGTATTTGGTTTTGCTCGCGTAGTAGAAAACAGCGGCTATGTCATTTTTGAATGTTATCAACCGGGTGATGCGGATCGTTTAGCGCGAGAAATCCCTTTTAATCGTTTGATTTTTGCGCGTCAAATGATCGTTGTTTCAGATCTCTTAGAAAATCTCGATCCTCAAGATCGTATCTCGCCAATTCTGGCTCAATATAAACGCATTGTAGAAGACATTAATCTTAAGCAAGCGGTAGAGCTATTTGTCGAAACAGCAGATACCAATGAAGCCAAAGAGCTTTCGACATTTTGCCGAAAATTTACCGTGCCGTTACGCCAAGCGTTGAAAAAACAAGGTTGGTTACAAGGTAAGCCGAATGCAAAGCGCGGTCAGATTTTACATTGTTTTTTCACTCAGCCGAATTGCTGCTATGTAGGGTATTCCTATCTTGGCAATAACTCTACCCATTTTATGGGGATACCACGTTTGAAATTCCCAGCGGATGCGCCAAGCCGTTCAACTTTAAAATTGGAAGAAGCGATTTTAACCTTTATTCCTCGAAATGAAGAAAGTAAACGCTTGAATGAAAATATGGTTGGCGTCGATCTCGGTGCTTGCCCTGGCGGCTGGACCTATCAATTAGTGAAACGTGGTTTATTTGTGTATGCGGTTGATCACGGCAAAATGGCGGCAAGTTTGCATGATACCGGCAGAATTGAGCACTGTCCGGAAGATGGGTTTAAATTCCAACCACCAAAACGTAAGCATATTGATTGGCTTGTGTGTGATATGGTGGAGCAACCAAGTCGAATTGCGAATTTAATTGGAAAATGGTTGATTAACGGCTGGTGTCGAGAAACCATTTTCAACTTGAAATTACCAATGAAAAAGCGCTATCAAGAAGTGATGTTGTGCTTAGAAAATCTTGCGGTGATGTTGGCAGAAAAAGAATTGGAATTTGATATTCAAGCGAAGCATTTGTATCACGATCGTGAAGAGATTACGGTACATATTGCCTTAAAATAAAAAAGCAAAGTGCGGTCAAAAAACTTCATGTTTTTTGACCGCGCTTTTTTAAACCATTATTTATTGGCTAAAATCACTGCACGAGTAGGGGCTTGATAGCCTTCGATGGTTTTACTGTGATCGTTTGGATCTAAGAAATCAATCAAACTTTCATTTTCTAACCAATCCGTTTTACGCTGTTCTTCTAATGTCGTGGTGGCAACATCCACACAACGCACATTAGTAAAGCCGACCTTTTCCAACCAATTGATGAGCGCTGCAACGGAAGGAATAAAATACACATTCTTCATTTTGGCATAGCGATCTGATGGCACTAAGACTGTATTGGCATCACCATCAACCACTAAGGTTTCTAACACCAATTCACCACCTTTTACTAATTGGTTTTTTAGCTGTGTGAGATGATCAAGCGGTGATTTACGATGATAAAGCACCCCCATTGAGAATACGGTATCAAATGCTGCAAGTGGTTGCATTTCTTCAATACCTAATGGGATTAAGTTCGCTCGACGATCGTTATTTAATAATTTTCGAACGGCTTCAAATTGGCAAAGGAAAAGTTCGGTTGGATCAATACCCACCACCATTTTTGCACCTTCACCAACCATTCGCCACATATGGTAGCCGCTACCGCAGCCTACATCTAAAATGGTACGATCTTTTAATGGTGCAAGATGAGGCAAAACACGATCCCATTTGAAATCAGAACGCCATTCGCAATCCACGTGAATATCAAATAAATGATAAGGTCCTTTTCGCCATGGCATCAATTGTTTCAAATGATGGACAATGCGTTGTTTTTCGCCCTCTGAAAGTGGGGAAGTGCGGTCAGATTTCACCGCATTTTTTAAATCGATAGTGTCTGCCTGTAAATCAGGGAGAAAGTCCACGATTTTTGACCATTTGGCATAATCACCATGAGTTTGTTTTTCCCATTCTTTTAACTGCAAAGGCAATGTTTCTAGCCAAGCAGATAAATTTGTGGTGGCAATTTGTTGATAAAAAGGACGAAAATCAATCATTATTTTGCTTCCTTATAGGCTCTTTCTGCTTTTTCAAAGGTTTCTTTAACTTCATTTTCAGGTTCTGCAGAAAGGAGAGAAACCACAATAATCGCCAGGCTAGCAAGGATGAATCCTGGGATCATTTCATAGACATTAAACCATTCACTGGTTTCAGGAATCACCGATTTCCAAGCAAAGACAACCACTGCGCCGACAACCATTCCCGCCATCGCCGCTGATGAAGTCATGCGTTTCCAGAATAAGGAGAAAAGCACAACAGGGCCAAATGCAGAACCAAAGCCAGCCCAGGCAAATTCAACGAGTTTTAATACTTTGCTGTTTTCATCCTGTGCAATCCAAATGGCGATACCTGCGATAACTAAAACCATTACGCGACCTAACCAGACGAGTTCTTTTTCAGAAGCGTTTGGACGAATAAACCCTTTATAAAAATCTTCAGTAATAGAACTGGAAGAAATTAATAATTGTGCGGAAAGTGTACTCATTACTGCCGCTAAAATTGCAGAGAGTAGAATACCGGCAATCCATGGATTAAAGAGCAATTTAGCCAGTTCAATAAAGACTTGTTCTGGTTCATTATTTACCACACCAGCCACATTTGGGTTTGCAAAGAAATAAGGAATCCCGAAGAAGCCAATACCAATTGCACCAGCAAGACAAATCACCATCCATGTCATACTGATGCGGCGTGCTTTAATAAGAGATTTCACCGAGTAAGCAGCCATAAAACGAGCAAGGATATGCGGTTGACCAAAATAACCTAAGCCCCAAGCCGCTAAACTTAATAAACCTAATGGTGTAGTAGAACTAAATAAATCGGTAAAGTCTTTATTTGCTGCCATTTCAGCTTGATGTAGCACTTCAGTAAATTGTGATGCATCACCCAAACTTAAAAAGATAAAGAGAGGCGTTAAAATCAGTGCAAAAATCATCAATGTGGCTTGAATGGTATCCGTCCAGCTTACAGCTAAAAATCCACCGATAAAGGTATAGACGATGGTCGCTAATGCGCCGTACCAAATGGCGGTGGAATAGTCGACTGAGAATAGGTTTTGGAATAATTTTGCTCCCGCAACCACACCTGAAGCACAGTAAATCGTGAAGAATGCTAAGATGATTGTCGCAGACACAATTTTTAAGAGATTATGTGATGTGCCAAAGCGATGGTGGAAATATTCCGGTAATGTGAGTGCATTGTTGTTAAATTCGGTATAGATCCGTAAACGACCCGCTACGAGCAACCAGTTAAAATAAGCCCCGAGGATTAAACCAATCGCGATCCAACCTTCTACCAGACCAGATACATACACCGCACCCGGCAGACCCATTAATAACCAGCCTGACATATCAGATGCGCCAGCAGACATAGCTGTCACAAAACTTCCGAGTTTACGGCCGCCTAAAATATAATCGGATAAGTTGTTTGTATAATAATAGGCAAGGACACCGATTAAAATCATGCTGAAAATATAAATACTAAAAGTAATAAGTGTTGGGTCTAAACCAAACATTAAATACCCCAAAATAAGTCGTGAAAATTTGAGAAAGGTCACATTTTACCTTATTTAGGACTATTATTCTATTTTCCTTTTCGATAGACTAATATCATTAAAACTAAGGTCGAAAAAATGGATTCTGTTGAATTATTAATGAATGTTACGCCCAATGAAACCCGCGTTGCGTTGGTGGAAACGGGCGTTTTAAAAGAAGTTCATATTGAACGTCAAGCCAAACGTGGCATCGTGGGGAATATCTATAAAGGACGAGTAACCCGTGTTTTACCGGGAATGCAGTCCGCATTTGTGGATATCGGTTTAGAAAAAGCCGCATTTTTACACGCTTCCGATATTGTTTCACATACCGAATGTGTGGATGTGAACGAGCAAAAGCAATTCCGAGCAAAAAGCATTTCTGAACTCGTACGCGAAGGGCAGGATATCGTAGTCCAAGTGGTAAAAGATCCTTTGGGCACTAAAGGTGCAAGATTAACTACCGATATTACATTACCTTCTCGTTATCTCGTCTTTATGCCAGAAAATAGCCATGTTGGTGTGTCGCAACGTATTGAAAGCGAAGAAGAACGCGCAAGACTAAAAGCGTTAGTTGAGCCTTTTTGTGATGAGTTAGGCGGCTTTATTATTCGTACTGCTACCGAAGGTGCAACAGAAGAAGAATTGCATCAAGATGCAGAATTTTTAAAACGTTTATGGCGTAAAGTGCTTGAGCGTAAAGGCAAATATCCAACCCGTTCTAAAATTTATGGCGAACCCGCATTGCCGCAACGTATTTTGCGTGATTTTATCGGTGCTAATTTAGAGAAAATTCATATCGACTCCAAACTTTGTTTTAACGAGGTTAGAGAATTTACCGATGAATTCATGCCTGAATTAAGTGAAAAATTAATGCTTTATACGGGCAATCAGCCGATTTTTGATATTTATGGTGTAGAACGCGGTATTCAAAATGCGCTTGAAAAACGTGTGAATTTAAAATCGGGCGGCTATCTCATTATTGAGCAAACCGAAGCCATGACGACTATTGACATTAATACAGGTGCTTTCGTCGGACATCGAAATTTAGATGAAACAATTTTTAACACCAATATTGAAGCTACTAAAGCCATTGCACAGCAGTTACAACTGCGTAATTTAGGCGGTATTATCATTATTGATTTTATTGATATGCAAACCGATGAGCATCGCAATCGCGTGATTGAATCCTTGGAAGAGGCCCTATCGAAAGATCGCGTAAAAACGAATGTGAATGGTTTTACTCAACTTGGTTTAGTGGAAATGACCCGTAAACGTACCCGTGAAAGTTTAGAACACGTTTTGTGTGATGAATGTCCAACTTGTCAAGGTCGTGGACGTGTGAAAACCGTCGAAACGGTATGCTATGAAATTATGCGAGAGATCATTCGCGTTAACCACTTATTCTCGAGTGAACAATTTGTGGTTTATGCCTCTCCAGCCGTGGCAGATTACTTAATCAAAGAAGAATCGCACGGTTTATTGCCAGAGATCGAAATGTTCATCAGCAAACAGGTTCAAGTCAAAACAGAACAATACTACAACCAAGAACAGTTTGATGTGGTGGTGATGTAGAGTGATTATATGGTTTTAGAATTATGACTCAGCCAAGTGTAGCGATAATAACTTCAACTATTGGACGAGCTGAGCTAGAACAAACGATACTCAGTGTTCAAAATCAGTCGTATTCCTGTAAACATTATGTTTTTGTCGATGGTGAGATATTTTGGCATAAAGCGAAAGCAATTTTAGATAAATATCCTAATGTTATCCCAATTTACTTACCAATGAATACAGGTAAGAATTTAATGCTTAATAGTTCTATCAATGCTATTGCACCATTTTTAGTATCTGAAGATATAATTTGCTATTTGGATGATGACAATCGAATTACTAAAAATCATGTCGAGACAATTGTCGATGAATTAAACACTGGTGCAGATTTTGTATATTCATTAAGATCTTTCTATTTGTCAGATGGAGCATTTATTTGTCGAGATGATTTTCAATCATTAGGAAATTGGAGACCAAGAGGAAGTGTTCAATTATCTATTAACTTGGGCGAGCATCAAAAAACATTAGAATATGATCTTGATATATTAGGACATCATATTGATACCAATTGTTACGCATTGCCTAAAAATATCGCTTTAATGATCGCTCAAAGTTGGTATTCAGGATTAGAGAATGATCGTGTTGTCTACAAAAAGCTGAAAGATTTAGGATTAA
Source organism: Haemophilus sp. (assembly GCA_019423005.1). GTDB lineage: Bacteria > Pseudomonadota > Gammaproteobacteria > Enterobacterales > Pasteurellaceae > Haemophilus_D. The sequence continues at coordinate 20,966 of JAHZCF010000051.1, read as the reverse complement.
AAGGACAAACTACGGGAAAATATACGGTACATTATGTAGTTGATTTTGATAAGTTCATTAATGTAAGAGGCTTATTTCCAGAATTATTGTTATCTGACCAATATAATAATGAGCTTTCTTCAGAAATATTGAAGATATTGTGTCAAAAGAATATTGAAATGTATGGTAATGAACGGCCTTGGGCTAAAGAGTAAAAAAGTGCGGTCAAAATTGACCGCACTTTTTACTTTAACTACTTCAATCTTTCTAACTGTTGAATGATGGCTTCATCAGGTTGTGATTGGATTTTTCGCATACGCATAAAGAGTAAAGCAGCAGCAATGGTTAAGGCAATGATAAACGCTACCCAGAAACCTTTTGCGCCAATGCTTGGAATAATCCAATCCGTGCGGGAAAGAATATAACCAACAGGGATACCTACGCCCCAATAGGCAAGTAATGTGATGTAAAGGATAATTTTAGTGTCTTTATAGCCACGTAAAATACCGCTCACAACGACTTGCACTGAATCTGAAAATTGATAAATCGCCGCCATCGCTAATAAGCTGCCAGAAAGGGCAATAACGGTAGCATTATCGCCAACAATTAATGCGGCAATCTCTGCACTAAATACCCAAATCACCAACGCCAATACACTTGCCGCAATCAAGCCAAGAATAATAGCCGCGTGAGCCATGATTTTGACTTTTTGTGGTGCATGGTTACCCAGTTCTTGCGCCACTAAAATGGTTGCAGCCATGGCAATAGACATTGGGAACATAAAGGCTACGGCACTGGTATTTAAGGCAATTTGGTGGCTGGCGACCACATCTGCGCCTAATGGGGAAAGTAATAAACTACTCAAGGCAAACAGTGACACTTCACTACATAGTGCAATCGCGATCGGCAAGCCAAGTGCGGTCAATTTTTTCAGTGTTTTGATGTCTGGCTTTTCAATAATCTTTTCAAAGACTTTCAAACTACGTTCGTTATAGTTTTTGGCAGAATAGGTAATCATCAAGATTGCCATCGCCCAGTTGACAATAGCCGTTGCCACACCACAACCGACACCGCCCAATGCAGGTGCACCAAATTTGCCGTAAATAAACATATAATTCAGCGGAATGTTCAGCATTAACCCCATGAAAGTTATCACCATGGCGGGTTTTGTTTTGGCAATGCCATCATTCAAACAGCGGAAATTAATCAACAATAAATAGGCTGGTAAGCCCCACACCATCGCACGCAAATAATTCATCGTCACATCTGCCATGTGGGCATCCATATTCATAAACTGTAATATGAAATCATTATGATAGATGATGAGTGCAAGGGGAATCATCACTAAAAATGAAATCCAAAGGCCTTGTCTCACTTGGTGAGCAATGCGATGGCGCTGCCCAGATCCATTTAAATAGGAAATTGTTGGTGGTAAGGCGAGTAATAATCCTTGCCCGAAAAGTACCAAAGGTAGCCAAATGGAGGCACCAATACCGACACCTCCTACATCAGCCGAGCTCACACGCCCTGCCATAATCACATCCACGGTACCCATGCCAGTTTGAGCTAACTGGGCAAGCCCGATAGGTGTTGCAATTCGGATAAGTTTTTGAATATCAATACGGTATTGAGAAAAAAGACGAGAATTCATAAATTTTGCTATAATATTGGAAAAATTTTTAATGAAGGAATAATAATGTTTACAGGTATTGTACAGGGCATCGCCCAAATTCATGCAATTAAAGATAGCGATAATTTTAGAACACAGATCGTAAAATTACCAGATGAAATGCGAAAAGGCTTAGAAATTGGTGCATCAGTGGCGAATAACGGTGTGTGCTTAACCGTGACTGACATTCATGATGATCTTGTGAGCTTTGACCTAATGCAAGAAACCTTGCGCATCACCAGTCTCGGTGGCTTAAAAGCAGGGGATTTTGTGAATATCGAACGCGCAATGCAAATGGGCGCTGAAATTGGCGGACATATTTTATCTGGTCACGTTTATTGTACCGCAAGCGTTTCACAGATTATCGAAAGCGAAAACAATCGTCAGGTTTGGTTTAAATTACCCAATAAAGACGTGATGAAATATATTCTCACTAAAGGATTTATTGCGATTGACGGCATCAGTCTTACTATTGGTGAAATAAAAGACGATGAATTCTGCGTGAATTTAATTCCTGAAACCTTACATAGAACTCTAATCGGTAAACGCCAAATTGGTGATTTAGTGAATATTGAAATCGATCCGCAAACGCAAGCGATTGTGGATACAGTGGAACGGTATTTAGCCGCTAAAGCTTAGTTGGAATGAAAAAAGTGCGGTAGAAAACGATGTTATTTTACCGCACTTTTTATTGAATTATATGAGATTAGTTAGCTTTGGATTTCTTCGCTTTTTTCCATTTCCAAAATAGGTACAGAGCTAAAACACCGATTAGGATATAAATAACAAGTTGACCTTTTTTAATTTGCTCGTGTAACCAATCTAAGTTTTTCGCACCAAATTCGCCAAGGTAAACCCAAATCGGTACAGAAATAATCGCGGCACAGAAATCAATTAATACAAAGCGAGTGTAGCTGACGCGACGGGTAATGCCAGATACCATATAAATTGGTGCGCGTAAACCAGGTAAGAAACGAGCCACAAATAGAACACGGTTGCCGTATTGGTCAAACTTTTCACGAACCATTTTGAGGCGTTCTAAGGTGACTAGTTTACGCATTGGACGAAAACGCAAAATACGCGTACCGTAAATGCGGCCAAGCCAGTACATGGTTGAATCACCGGCAAGTACGCCAATCATACTCACGACTAACATTAAGTGGGAATTGACACTTTCAGGATAGAGGCCAGCAATCACACCGCCGGAAACAAGCGTGATATCTTCTGGAATGGGTACACCAAAGCCACAAATAATCAGAACAAATAGCACCGCCCAATAACCGTAATCGGTAAAAAAGCTGATAAGAAATTCCATTTGAAACCCACTTACAATCAGTTAGTTAAAATTAATTAAAAATTGGGGCTTATTTTAATCGCTTTGCCTTGAAAAGCCTAGAAAAAATTTGCTGTGTAAATTTGCATTGTGAGGCTGAATATTTTATAATCCGTCGCTCTCAAAGTTTGTCTTTGAGCTAATTTAGGAAAATTGCTGGGTCGCCTGCAATTTTTTATTTTAAACTTTTAATCAAGAGAACATGAAAATGGCATTTAAATTTAACGCTGAAGTTCGTCAAGCGCAAGGTAAGGGTGCGAGCCGCCGCCTGCGTCACAACGGTCAAATCCCTGCAATCATTTATGGTGGCAGCGAAGCACCTGTTTCAATCATCTTAAACCACGATGAATTAAACAACGCACAAGCTCACGATTCTTTCTATAGCGATGTAATCACTTTAGTGGTTGAAGGTAAAGAAGTTGCAGTGAAAGTTCAAGCAATGCAACGTCACCCATTCAAACCAAAATTGGTTCACATTGACTTCAAACGTGCTTAATTTTTAGCTTGTGATAAGAACACCAATAATGATGAGTTATTGGTGTTTTTTCTTTTCGGGCAAAGTGCGGTCAAATTTGAAATCGTTTTAGGAGTATTTTCCAATGAAGATAGCCTTAGGCATTGAATATAACGGAAAACAGTATTGTGGTTGGCAGCGACAAGAGAAAGTGCGCAGTGTACAAGAAGAATTAGAAAAAGCGTTATCTTTCGTGGCAAATGAAAAAATTGAAGTGTTTTGTGCGGGCAGAACAGACTCTGGTGTGCATGGCACGGGACAAGTCGTGCATTTTGAAACCACAGCAATTCGTCCTGAAAAAGCTTGGGCATTTGGCACGAATGCGAATTTGCCTGATGATATTTCTGTGAGTTGGGCAAAGGTGGTGAATGATGAATTTCATGCCCGTTTTTCGGCAACAGCTCGTCGTTATCGTTATATTTTATATTGTAATAAATTACGTTCAGCCATTTTGCCAGAAGGAATTACCCATTGCCATTTAGATTTGGACGAAAAGAAAATGCACCAAGCGGGGCAGTTTTTATTGGGCGAAAATGATTTTTCCTCTTTCCGTGCGGCACAATGTCAATCGAATACCCCTTGGCGAAATGTGCATCATTTAAATGTGGTGCGAAAAGGGCAGTACATTATTGTGGATATTCAAGCCAATGCTTTTGTGCATCATATGGTACGCAATATTGTGGGAAGCTTGATAGAAGTCGGCGCAGGCAATCAACCTGTTGAGTGGATGAAATGGTTGTTAGCGCAAAAAGATCGTAAATTAGCTGCTCCAACAGCGAAACCCGAAGGCTTATATTTAGTGAATGTCATTTACCCTGAAAAATTTGCGATTCCACAGAAAAATTTAGGGCCGTTGTTTTTAGAAGATAATCTCATCTGACTAGCAAATTTCGCTAAATTATGATTAAATACGCAAACTTTTCTAGTTAATAAAAAAGGTAAAAAATGAGCTGGATTGATAAAATTTTTAGCAAAGGAACCTCTTCCGCTACATCACGTAAAGCAAACGTGCCAGAAGGGGTTTGGACAAAATGTACCTCTTGCGAACAAGTCCTTTACGGCGAAGAAGTAAAACGTAATTTACATGTTTGCCCAAAATGCGGCCATCATATGCGCATTGATGCTCGTGAGCGCCTTTTAGCTTTATTAGATGAGGGTTCAAGCCAAGAATTGTCGGCTGATTTAGAACCAAAAGATATTCTTAAATTTAAAGATTTAAAAAAATATAAAGATCGTATTACTGCTGCACAAAAAGAAACCGGTGAAAAAGATGCATTAATCACAATGACCGGTACACTTTACAATATGCCGATTGTTGTTGCGGCTTCAAACTTTAGCTTCATGGGCGGTTCAATGGGCTCGGTAGTAGGGGCAAAATTTGTAAAAGCGGCAGAAAAAGCAATGGAATTAAATTGTCCGTTTGTGTGTTTCTCTGCAAGTGGCGGTGCACGTATGCAAGAAGCGCTTTTCTCCTTAATGCAAATGGCGAAAACCAGTGCGGTGTTAGCAAAAATGCGTGAAAAAGGTGTGCCGTTTATTTCGGTATTAACCGACCCAACACTAGGTGGGGTATCTGCAAGTTTTGCGATGCTAGGTGATGTGAACATCGCTGAGCCAAAAGCGTTAATTGGTTTCGCAGGCCCACGCGTTATCGAACAAACTGTACGTGAGAAATTACCAGAAGGCTTCCAACGTAGTGAATTCTTACTTGAGAAAGGGGCGATTGATATGATCGTGAAACGTTCAGAAATGCGTTCAACCCTTGGAAACCTTTTAAGCAAACTCACCAATCAACCTTCACCTTTTGTTGAAGTAGAAGTTGTTGAAAATGCCTAATACAATGAATTTAAAAGCCACTTCGCCACTCGCTGAGTGGCTTTCTTATTTGGAAAACAGTCACTTTAAAGCTATTGATTTAGGGCTGGATCGTATTAAATCAGTGGCAGAAGAATTGGATCTTTTGAATCCCGCACCTTATGTGATCACGGTGGGAGGCACAAATGGTAAAGGCACGACTTGTCGTTTGCTTGAAACTATTTTGTTAAATCACGGTTTGCGTGTGGGTGTGTATTCCTCACCTCATTTATTGCGTTATAACGAACGTGTTCGTATTCAAAATCAAGACTTGCCAGATGAAATGCATACCGCTTCTTTTGCTTTCATCGAAAAGCATAAAACGCAGTCCCTCACTTATTTTGAATTTAGCACCTTATCAGCTTTGCATTTATTCAAACAAGCGAAGCTTGATGTCGTCATTTTAGAAGTAGGGCTTGGTGGACGCTTAGATGCAACCAATATTGTCGATAATGATCTGGCAGTTATCACTAGTATTGATATTGATCATACAGATTTTCTAGGTTCAACTCGCGAAGAAATTGGTTTTGAAAAAGCGGGGATTTTCCGCGCGAATAAACCGGTTGTGATTGGCGAACCCAATGTTCCGCAGCCTATGTTAGAACAAGCGGAGAAATTACATTGCCACGTTTCACGCCGAGATGTCACTTGGTCGTTTAAAGCCAATGAGCAAACTTGGATGTGGCAGAGCAATAAAGTGCGGTTAGAAAATCTGCCGTTTTGCCAAATTCCATTAGCTAATGCGGCAACAGCTTTGGCTGCTGTTGAACAGATGCCTTTTGATATTTCTGTCGATACCATTAAACGTTCATTAATTGAAGTGGAATTAGTGGGTCGTTTCCAACAATTGAAAGGTAATCAATTAGAAAAATTGGCAGAACGCTTGAATGTATCCTATTCACAGTTGCCAAAAGTGATCATCGATGTTGGGCATAATCCTCATGCAGCAAAATATTTAGCGGAGAAATTGGCCGCACTTAAAGTACAAATATCAGGTCGCATTATTGCCGTTTGCGGTATTCTAAAAGATAAAGATGCCGAGTCGGTGTTTACCCAGCTTACTTCCATTATTGACCAATGGTACTGTGTCACATTAGGCGGTTACCGTGGTCAATCGGGTGATGACTTAAAAGCAAAATTAACAACAGTTTGCCCATCAGCAAAAAGTGTTTCTGAAGATTCTGTTGTTGAAGGGGTGAAAAGAGCGGTTAAAACTGCGGATAAAGATGACATTGTGCTGGTATTTGGATCTTTCCACACCGTAGGGGAATTTTTAGAATATTTAGCATAATAGATATGAAAAATAATGAAGGCTGGTTTTGACCAGCCTTTTGTTTTTAAAGTATATTATGGAAATAATCACTTAATTCTGAGTATTGGAATGTAAACCCACAATCCTGTAAATGTTTTGGATAGACATTTTGGCTGTCTAAAAGAATGCAAGCGCGCTCGCCTAGAATAGTAGTTAATAAAAATTGAGGTACTTGAGCAAAACAAGGACGATGTAATGCTTTACCTAATAATTGGTTAAAGGTTTTGTTTTTAACAGGATGTGGCGCAGTAAAATTAAATGGACCTTCACAATTATTATGATCAAGTAAAAAGAGAAGGCCTTCTACCATATCCTCTAATGCGATCCAGCTCCAATATTGCTCACCATTCCCTAATTTTCCGCCTAGCCCAAAGCGATAGAGTGGTAGAATTTTAGCAAAAGCCCCGCCTTTTAGAGAAAGTACTAATCCGGTTCTCACTAAACAGACTCTGGTATTGGCTTGCTTTGCCGCATTTTCCCAATCAATACAAAGCTGTGCGGTAAATTGAGTACTTGGATTTGTGTTTTCAGTGATCTGCTCGTTACCACAGTTTCCATAAATTCCGGTTGCAGAACCTGAAATCAAGACTGGAGGATGTTCACTTTGGTTAATAAGTTGAACAATCTGCTGTGTTAAATCAATGCGGCTATGACGCAGTTTCTCTTTTTGTTGAACTGTCCATCTTTTATCGAAGATTGGCTCACCGGCAAGATTAATAACTGCATCAAAGGCATTCAAATTTTTGAGGGTGGAAAGTGCGGTCAAAAATTGTGGTGTTTTTTCAGAAAAAACAGCTTGGGCTTTTTCAATAGAGCGAGTCAGTACTGTAACGCTATCACCACGTAAAAGTAGCGATTCAACTAAAGGTTTCCCAACAAATCCCGTTCCACCGGTTACTAAGATATTCATTATAGACTGCTTTCAAAAAGCGTTTGAATTTGCTCTAGAAGCGATTTAATTGTTGTGTCTTTTGTTGGTGTCACAAAAATGGTGTCATCCCCCGCAATCGTGCCCAAAATACCTTCGGGTTTACCAATGGAATCCAATAATCGAGCAATCAACTGTGCAGCGCCTGGAGAGGTTTTAATGACGATAACGAAATCATTGTGATCAATATCCAAAACCAAATTTTTTAATGGGCTGCTAGTAGCGGGTACACTTAATTCACTTGGCAAGCAATACACCATTTCCATTTTCGTATTTCTTGCACGAACTGCGCCAAATTTACTTAGCATGCGTGAAACTTTAGACTGGTTAATGCTTTGAAATCCTTGTTTTTTTAAGGCTTCAACAATTTCACTTTGAGAAGCAAATCGTTCTTGATTGAGCAGTTCTTTAAATGCTTTAGTTAATTGATCTGACATAGTTATTCTCATATAGGGGAATTTGCATAAGAATTGCATAAAAATTCATTTTAGGCAATTAAAATAAATTTGCCGTTTGAAAAGTTTGAGCTAGATCGCATTATTGAATTTCTCTGTTTGTAATTTAATGACTAAGACTTTAAAATTCTACCTAGTTAGGATTAATTAATACATGAGGAGTATTTTATGAAAGTTGCAGTATTAGGCGCAGCAGGCGGTATTGGTCAAGCATTAGCCTTATTACTTAAATTACAATTACCCGCTGAAAGTGAATTATCGCTTTACGATATTGCACCAGTGACACCTGGTGTGGCTAAAGATGTGAGTCATATCCCAACAGCGGTGAAAGTAGAAGGTTTTGCAGGAGAAGATCCAACACCTGCACTTAAAGGTGCCGATGTCGTTTTAATTTCTGCAGGGGTAGCACGTAAACCGGGTATGGATCGTTCAGATCTTTTCAATATCAATGCGGGTATCGTGCGTAACTTAATTGAACATATTGCAAAAACTTGTCCAAAAGCTTGTGTAGGTATTATTACCAACCCTGTGAACACGACTGTTGCGATTGCTGCAGAAGTATTGAAAAAAGCGGGTGTTTATGACAAACGTAAATTATTCGGTGTCACCACTTTAGACGTGTTACGTTCTGAAACATTCGTATCTGAATTAAAAGGCTTAAATGTTTCTCGTACAAGCGTACCAGTTATTGGTGGACACTCAGGTGTAACTATTCTTCCATTACTTTCACAAGTTCAATATGCTGAGTGGAAAGAAGAGGAAATTGCACCATTAACAAAACGTATCCAAAATGCAGGTACTGAAGTGGTTGAAGCAAAAGCAGGTGGCGGTTCTGCGACACTTTCTATGGCTCAAGCTGCAGCACGTTTTGCGCGTTCATTAGTGAAAGGCTTAAGTGGCGAAACTGTGGTTGAATGTACTTATGTGGAAGGTGACGGTAAATATGCACGTTTCTTCGCTCAACCAGTACGTTTAGGTAAAGAAGGTGTAGAAGAAATTTTACCAATCGGTACCTTAAGCAAATTTGAACAAGACGCTTTAGAAGCAATGTTACCAACATTGCGTGCAGATATTGAATTAGGCGAAAAATTTATTAACGGTTAATTTAATTCTATTTCTAGAGAAGAGGAGCTGTATGCTCCTCTTTTTTTATACGAAAACGATTAAACATAAAAAAGTGAAGAAAAAGCGTGATTTAGCTCACAAATTTGAACATTGCTATTTGCAATATAAAGGACTTTGCCGTATCCTTAAATCACTAAAAACAAGTGCTATTTTTAAATAGCCGACATCTATTTTGCTTTCCGAGTAGTGCCCCAGTGGGGCACTTTTTTTTGCTTATTTTTAGTCGCAGCATAAAAAAAGTTCGGTCAAAAAACACTGGATTTTCTGACCGCACTTTTAAATAAATACTAAGCGAAAGAATTATTCAAACATTGCTGAAATAGATTCTTCATTGCTGATACGACGAATTGCTTCAGCAAGCATAGTTGAAAGAGTCAGCACGCGTACTTTACCAAGTGCTTTCATTTCAGGTGAAAGTGGAACAGTATCCGTTACCACGATTTCATCAATCGCATCGCTTGCTAAATGCTGCGCTGCTGCACCAGAGAATACGGCGTGGGTTGCGTAAGCAAACACGCGTTTTGCACCGCGTTCTTTTAATGCTTCAGCCGCTTTACATAATGTACCACCTGTATCAATCATATCATCCACAAGGATACAATCACGATCTGCAACATCCCCGATAATATGCATAACTTGTGATACGTTTGCACGTGGACGACGTTTATCGATAATCGCCATCTCTGTATCATTTAATAATTTCGCGACTGCACGAGCACGAACAACACCACCGATATCCGGAGAAACAACGATAGGATTGACAAGATCCGTTTTCTTCAAGATATCATCAAGTAAAACAGGTGAACCGAATACGTTATCAACTGGCACATCAAAGAAACCTTGGATTTGTTCTGCGTGTAAGTCACAGGTTAATAATCGGTCAATTCCGACAGTTGAGAGTAAATCAGCCACTACTTTTGCGGTGATTGGTACACGAGCAGAACGCACACGACGATCTTGACGAGCATAACCAAAATAAGGAACAACGGCAGTAATACGGCCGGCAGATGCACGACGTAAAGCATCAACCATTACAATCAATTCCATCAGGTTGTCATTCGTTGGTGCACAAGTAGATTGAATAATAAACACGTCTGCACCACGCACATTTTCATTAATTTGCACTTGGATTTCACCATCGCTAAAGCGTCCAACAGTGGCATCGCCTAATGAAATGTAAAGACGTTCAGAAATCTTTTTCGCTAGCTCAGGCGTAGCATTTCCAGCAAAGAGTTTAATGTCTGGCATTTTATATAACCTCAGGTTGAGTGTAGATAGATTGGTTGGTCGAGAGTTGTTTCAACATCGCATGTAATGGTGAAACGTTTAATCCTTTAGCAACAAAGCCGAAAAATTCCTTCGGTTTTTGTTGGAAAACAGCTTGTGCTGATTTTTCATCATCAAATTCAGCAAAAACACAAGCCCCGGTTCCGGTTAATCTGGCTGGTGCATATTGTAGCAACCATAGTAGGGCTTTTTCAACTTCAGGATATTGAGTTCGCACGACTTTTTCGCAATCGTTTGCAAACGGTTGATTCAAAAGTTCGGCAAGGGATCTTTTTTCTGTATTTCGAGGCAAATCGTGATCACTAAAGACCACTGCAGTAGAAATCGCAGTTTCAGGTTTTAGTACCACATAATATTTTTCTTGTGGTTCGCAGTATTGAATTTTTTCACCTACACCTTCTGCAAAAGCGGCTTGGCCATGAACGAAGATAGGCACATCAGCCCCGAGTTTTAGCCCAAGTTCGGCAAGTTCATCAATGGATAGATGGGTTTGCCATAAATAGTTCAAAGCAAGCAGAGTCGTTGCGGCATTGGATGAGCCGCCGCCAATCCCACCGCCCATTGGCAGAATTTTATCTAAATGAATTGTCGCGCCGAGTGTACAGCCTGTTTTTTCTTGTAGGAGTGTCGCTGCACGATAGATTAAGTTTTGTTCTAGAGGTAAGCCTGGAATTTCAGGAGAGATGCGGATTTGTTTATCTTGGCAAATATCAATAGTGAGCCAATCGCCGAAATCAAGAAATTGGAAAAGGGTTTGTAATTCGTGGTAGCCGTTTGGCAGTTTACCGTTTATATAGAGAAATAAATTGAGTTTTGCGGGGCTTGGAAAGCGGTTAGGCTTTCCAAGAGAAGTTGAAAGTGCGGTTGAAAAGTGATGTGTTTTCATTAGAACGCCCATTCATCCACACGAATTTTTAGGGTTTGCGATGTACTTTTGTTCTTTAACAGAATATTTTCAGGCATCGAATTATCTGAATGATAACTTAAGTAATCGGCTGTCCACATCGATCCATCAAGCGGGTAGCTAAATTCGGATAAAAGATGATTCGTTCCAACTTGGTAATCTGCGTTATCCGCTGGCTGACCTTTTAACCAATAAGATAAATGCTCTAATGGCACATCCATTCCGATGATTTCGCGTAACAATAATTTGGCATTTTTATCAGATTGTTGGTTACCTTTATTATCTGAAATTGTCATCCCGTTTGGATGCATTTCCATAGTTAGCGTTGTTTTGCTGATCATAGAATAAAGTTTTAACTTATAGGCTTTCGGATTTTGATATTGCCACTCAAAGCGGCTCGAAAAACGCTCTTGTGGACTGATGTAACCAATTTGTCCTTTGGTGCTATAAGATTGAATTTGTTTGATTTTTTTGAGGTGCTGTTGCCACGTAATATCGTTTTTATCGATATGTTGAACATCGGTTGGGCGCTCTGCATCAAGAGTACAAGCGGATAAGATCACACTTGCAAATACAGGTGCTAGAAGAGATTTTAATAATTTCATAACAAAATATTTACTAAAAAATTGCACATATTGTAAGGGGTAGTTTACTTTTAGTAAAGCTGGATTAAGCATTTAAGCGTGTTTTCTCCGCTTTCACCGCGGCAATTCTTCGACGCGTTAATTCATCTCGAATACCTTGTTTTTCAAAACCATCTGCAATGACTTGCTGTACATCAACAGCAAGAGCAGCTTGGTAGAGCGCTTTGAGATAATCAATTTGCGGGTATTCTTTATTTTCAAATCCAGTTCGCCCGCGAGTATCAGATAAACATACCAATAAAAATTCCTCAAATCGCTGAGGCTTGCGCCAAACATCAAAAGTATTAAAGAGTTTCACTACTGTTTCTGGGCGAAGTTCTAATGCTTTGTGTGTATGTGTGTGATATTCGCAAGTTAATTCAACTAATTCTTGAAGATAATTAGGGACTCTAAGACGTTTGCATAATGAACGAGTCGGTTTAATCCCTGCTTTTTCGTGACCATGATGACTTGGCCACATTTCTTTTGGGGTAAGGGCTTTTCCAAGATCATGACAAATCGCTGCAAAACGGACCGCACTTTTATTCAAATTGCTATTTTCAGTGAGTTTAACGGCTTGTTGCAATACGAGCATGGTATGAACAAAACTATCAATTTCAGGATGATATTTGGCAGGGTTCGGTACCCCATCTAAGGCGGCAATCTCAGGGAAGAGCACTTTGAGTGCCCCCACATGATGCAGTGTTTCAAAATAAATTTCAGGATGTGGTTCGTTTAATGCTTTTTCTGTTTCCATCCAAACTCGCTCAGCCGTTAGGTGAGCGAGTTCGCCTTGTTCAGTAAGTTCAGCCATTAATTTAAGGGTTTCTTCGGCAATAGAGAAACCTAAATGATGAAAGCGAGCCGCAAAGCGTGCGACACGTAATACACGAAGTGGGTCTTCAGCAAAAGCGGGGGAAATATGACGTAAAATACGTTGATGAATATCTTCTACGCCATGATAAGGATCGTGCAGCTTGCCATCTTTATCTTGGGCAATGGCATTAATGGTGAGATCTCGACGAATTAAATCTTGTTCAAGCGTAATATCATCTGAGAAATCACAAATAAACCCTGTATAACCTTTACCTGATTTTCGTTCTGTACGAGCAAGTGCATATTCTTCATGGTTTTGAGGATTGAGAAAAACAGGGAAGTCTTTGCCAACTTGTTGGTAACCTTGAGCTAACAACATTTCTGGTGTAGCACCCACGACAATCCAGTCACGATCTTTAATTGGTAAACCTAAAAGTTGATCACGTACAGCACCGCCGACAAGATAAATTTCCATTTTACTCTCCCATCAATATATAAAGAAAAGGTAGGCAAATGCCTACCTCAATGATGAATCATTACCAGCTATCACGACGTTTACGTCTTGGTAAAATGTGAGGTAATACTAAGCCAATTAATAAACCTACACCTAATACTGAGCCGCCATAAATAAACCATTGGATCGCAATTTCGCGTTTATTGGCATCAAGCATGGCTTCTAAATCACGATTTTTATTTTTCGTCATTTCTAATTCACGTTTAAGTTGTGAATTTTGTTCAAGCAATTCACTACTTTGTTGTTCAGCTTGTTTGCTACGGCGTTGAATTTCGTTTGTGCGTTGTTGCCAATCTGAATCGACACGATTCAGCTTTAATGTTAACTCTTGTACCTGTGCTTTTAATTTTGGATTTTCTTCACGGCTACTTGGCGTAGAACTTAGTTCCGAGGTTAAAATCCATGCCTCGCGATTTTTATTATCACGAATTAGGGTATATTTTCCTTCTTGTCCTAAGACTGTTACCGCTTCGCCAGATTGGATTGCACCCGCGATCTTAAATTGATCACCTGCACCACGACGTAAATATGTGTTCAGATTTTCTGTCACATATTGCGTTTCAGCTTGTACTGTTCCAATGATTGATCCCAATAGAACGCAAGAAAATAAAAGTTTGCTCACTTTTGACATAATACTTCCTAGATTCATGAAGAAAGTGCGGTCGGAAAATGAAACAAACCGCACTTATAATAATTATACTAGTGGAAAATCGCGCGAAGGATGTAGAAAATCACAATCGCAAAGAATGCACCAGCAGGCAATGTTACAACCCATGAACTAATGATGTTACGGATAACCGTCAAGTTAAGCGCCGCAATACCACGTGCGAAGCCGATACCTAAGATTGCGCCCACTAAAGTTTGTGTCGTGGAGATTGGTAAACCTGTACCCGATGCGACAACAACAGTCATCGCAGTTGCAAATTGTGCGGCAAAACCACGGCTAGGGGTTAAATCGGTAATGCCCGATCCTACGGTTGCCATTACTTTTTGTCCCATTGCGATAAGACCAACGGCGATACCTAATGCACCTAAAGGTAAAATCCACCAGGCTAAATCACCACCACTCAGGATTTTCCCGCCATTTTGCACGATTGATACCACAGAAGAAAGCGGACCAATTGCATTAGCTACGTCATTAGAACCATGTGCGAATGCCATTGCACAAGCGGTTAAAAGCATTAAGATACTAAAAATCTTTTCTACTGAACCGAAGGAGCCTTTTCTTGCTTTTGCTGTAAAGGTGTTACTGCGGAAGTAAAAATGGCAGAAGATCATACCAACAACACTGATAAGCAATGAAATAACGAAGGTTTCATTGTTGGAAAGATTTAAACCAACGTGTTTTAAACCTTTTGCCATGGTAACGATACAAAGTACGAATACGGTAATCGCCATGTAGTAAGGCCCATATTTTTGTGCGTTTTTAAGCGGTTCTTCGGTATCGAAAATGAGTTTCTGGATACTTGCAAAGATGGTATAAGCTAAAAGTCCTGCGATCACGGGGGTGATAAACCAACTTCCAACGATCCCACCGATAGTAGACCAGTCAACAGAACTTGGACCAATCGTAATACAAGCAAAACCAATTAAAGCTCCGATGATGGTGTGAGTACCAGAAACAGGCCAACCCATTTTTGTGGCGATAAATAACCAAGCACCTGATGCAAAGAGAGTAGAAAGCATCCCTAATGCCAATACATCTGGCATCTCGACGAATTGAGAGGGATCGATCACACCGCTTTTAATGGTTTCAGTTACTTCACCACCGGCTAAATAAGCCCCTGCAGATTCAAAAATTAAAGCAATAATAATCGCTTGTTTTGCAGTAATGGTACCCGAACCTACGGAAGTCCCCATTGAGTTTGATACGTCGTTGGCACCAATACCAAATGCCATAAAAAAGCCGAATACCGCAGTAATTAAGACTAACCACGAGCCGTATGCATTAATAATTTCCATAGTGAATTTCCTATGTTGTAGTTAATGTCGTCAGAATTAGGAACGGGCTAGCATTAATTCAATGCGAGATCCAACACGTTGAGCTTGATCGGCTAATACGCCTACCCATTCGATGATTTTATATAAGAACATCACATCAATAGGGTTATAACGGCTTTCAATTGTGTATAGCATTTTGCGTAATTTAATTTGCATTTGATCCGTATCATCTTCGATAGAATCTAATTCTTGGATCATGGTATTCACTAATTTCAGTTCACGGCCTTTGAAACCGGTTTCAAGTAGTTTATCCATTTCTTCGATCACTAAATGAGCTTGATGAATAGAATCCAAACTACGTTGTACATAATGCAAAAATTCTTCCTGCATTTCTTCAGGAATTCCAAATTGGCGACCAATCATACGACCCGCAATGTCTTTTGCATAGTTAGCTAATTTATCTTGTTGTGTGACTAATTCGAGTAAATCGGTACGATCAATGGGTAAAAATAAACCGCGAGGCAGTTTCAAACGAATTTCGCGTTTTAAACTATCTGCTTC
This sequence comes from Haemophilus sp., assembly GCA_019423005.1. Classification (GTDB taxonomy): domain Bacteria; phylum Pseudomonadota; class Gammaproteobacteria; order Enterobacterales; family Pasteurellaceae; genus Haemophilus_D. The sequence goes on along the minus strand of JAHZCF010000051.1, from coordinate 5,151 downwards.
ACGTTCACATTGAGAAATATCTAGACGTGTTTTTTCTGCATCATCCCATTGTTTTACAAAGGTATGTTGGAAGAATGGAATTAATAAATCACAACATTCAGTCACTTTATCAGAATGTTTCTGCAGTGGTTTTAAAGGAGACTGGGCAAATAATCCGAGAATACTATTCATTGCCATAGGTGTTTTACTCCATAACAAAGGTTAAAATTTCGGTTGCATATTACCTGATTTTATAAGGAAATACACGAAAAAGATCTTGATTTGTATAAATTTATCTGTATATTTAAACAGTTATAAGTGATAAGGAAAAATAAAATGAGTAATGAAGTTGAATTAAAGCTTGCAGTTACCTCTGATGCTTTTGATACCCTAAAAACACATCTCAATCAATTCAATATCTTAGAACAAAATACAGTCTTTCTGGGAAATACCTATTTCGATTATCCCGATCATTTTTTGGCTAAACAAAAAATGGGATTGCGTGTCCGTCGGGAAAATAGTGATTTCACCCTCACCTTAAAAACAGACGGAAAAGTCGTTGGCGGATTGCATAGCCGTCCAGAGTACAACTTATCTATACCAGATAATTCAGTACCTACATCGGCGCAATTAATGTCATTGTATCCATTTGAAAATTTGCCTTCCGCTACATTACAACCGATTTTCTCAACAGATTTTAACCGCACTTTTTGGTTGATTGTGTTTGGTGCATCAAAAATCGAAGTGGCCTTTGATCAAGGGAAAATTTTATCAGGGGAAAAAACACAGCCTATTTGTGAAATTGAATTCGAATTAAAAGAAGGGCTCGTATCAGATCTTTTCCATTTTGTCTCACTTTTACCTTTTGAACAGGATGTTTATTTTAGTTCAGCAAGCAAAGCAAAACGTGGCTATCAATTAGGTAGCAAACCTCTTTTAATTGATTGGTTAAATAAATGGCGTGATTTCTTAAAAGAGGAAAGAAAGGGAAGTGCGGTAGATTCTCGCCAGAAATTAAGTGCTGTCATGAAAATGGAACAGCAATTAATTGAAGAAACTCTTTCATTCCCAACGGATGTGTTTGCTTTCGATTTTATGAAAACCGTTGAACGTGTGGGCGCATTTTTCAATCTTTATCATTATTATGATGACAACAAAGCCTTGTTTGAAAAACTGGAAGAAAATCGATCAGCTGAGTTATTAGCAAGTAATCAATTTTTCCTAAATGAAATTAAAGGCTTGATTACCTTTCATAGTGAAACAAAAGATAATGTTCAAACTATTGAAAAGTTAAAAGCATTACTAAAGAGTCGAGCGTATTTTGAAAGAATGCTTGGTTTAATGATATTGATGGCGTAAAACGAGTTCTCTAAAGGATAGTAAAAATGGCAAAAGCTCCTAAAACCGCTTATGTATGTAATGATTGTGGCGCGGAATTTTCGCGCTGGCAAGGCCAATGTTCTGCCTGTAAAGCGTGGAATACGATTAGTGAAGTGCGGTTAATTTCAGCCTCAAATTCCACAAAAAATGATCGTTTTAGTGGTTATGCAGGAGAAACTCGCGCAAAAATCCAAACGCTTTCTGAAATTAGTTTACAAGAAACACCGCGTTTCACCAGTGGATTTAAAGAATTAGATCGCGTATTAGGCGGCGGGATCGTACCAGGAAGTGCCATTTTAATTGGTGGGCATCCTGGTGCAGGTAAAAGTACCTTGTTACTTCAAGTGATGTGCGGATTAGCAAAAAATATGACCGCACTTTATGTGACGGGGGAAGAGTCACTTCAACAAGTGGCGATGCGAGCTAATCGCTTAAATCTACCAACAGATAAATTAAATATGTTATCTGAAACCTCTGTCGAGCAAATTTGTAATCTAGCGGATCAGCTGAAACCTCAAATTATCGTAGTAGACTCGATCCAGGTTATGCATCTTTCGGATATTCAATCTTCTCCAGGAAGTGTGGCACAAGTGCGTGAATGTGCCTCTTTCCTGACTCGTTATGCGAAAACTCGACAGGTCGCTATCATTATGGTAGGACACGTCACGAAAGATGGCACTCTTGCCGGTCCGAAAGTATTGGAACATGCCATTGACTGTTCGTTATTACTGGAAGGGGAGGCAGATTCCCGTTTCCGTACGCTACGTAGCCATAAAAACCGGTTTGGTGCGGTGAATGAGCTAGGGGTATTTGGTATGACAGAACAAGGCTTACGTGAGGTGAAAAATCCATCAGCAATTTTCTTAAGTCGAGGCGATGAACAAACACCGGGTAGTTCCGTGATGGTACTGTGGGAAGGTACGCGTCCTCTTTTAGTTGAAATTCAAGCGTTAGTGGATCATTCCATGCTTGCAAATCCGCGTCGTGTGGCGGTGGGGTTAGAGCAAAATCGTTTAGCCTTATTGCTCGCGGTATTACATCGTCATGGTGGATTACAAATGTCGGATCAAGATGTTTTTGTGAATGTCGTTGGCGGTGTAAAAGTCGGAGAAACAGGGGCGGATCTTGCATTATTACTTGCATTAATTTCGAGTTTCCGTAATCGACCGTTACCACAAGATTTAGTTGTTTTTGGGGAAGTTGGGTTAGCCGGTGAAATTCGACCGGTAACCAGCGGTCAAGAACGTATTAGTGAAGCCGCAAAACATGGTTTTAAACGCGCGATTGTCCCTTTTGCCAATAAGCCGAAAAGTGCGGTTGAGAATATGGAAGTTTTTACGGTGAAAAAACTCGCTGATGCACTTGCCATTTTGGATAATTTCTAAAAAAACGTTGTCCTATTGTTGTCTGATTACTGAAAGTTTTTGATAAATTAGATAGAATATGCGCCGTACATAAGGAAAGGTTATGGAAAAGAAATTAAATAAAGCGTTGGATAGCATTGATATCAAAATCTTAAATGAATTACAACGCAACGGTAAAATCTCTAATATCGATTTATCAAAGAAAGTTGGGTTATCGCCAACGCCTTGCTTAGAAAGGGTAAAACGCTTAGAAAAACAAGGTGTGATTATGGGCTATCGGGCGCTATTAAATCCTGAATTATTGGATGCGCCTTTATTGGTGATCGTTGAAATTACACTTGTGCGTGGTAAACCTGATGTTTTCGAAGAGTTTAATTCTGCGATTCAAGCACTTGATGAAATTCTCGAATGTCATTTGGTATCAGGTGATTTCGATTATTTACTCAAGACACGTGTAGCAGATATGGCCGCATATCGAAAATTATTGGGTACCACATTATTGCGCTTACCTGGTGTGAATGACACCCGAACTTATGTCGTCATGGAAGAAGTGAAACAAACTAATTATCTCGTACTAAAATAAAAATGATTAAACGAATTACAAAACGATTTACACCGAAACAATATTTAGCAGAATTATTACTCGGATTGACCGCACTTTTAGGTTTATATTTAATCGTGGCATGGTCAAGCTATACGCCATTAGATAACTCTTGGTCTACAGCAAGTTTTCAAACTGAAACCATTAATAAAGCCGGTGCTTTTGGTGCTTGGTTAATTGATGCGTTTTTTGTTTTTCTCGGCTATGTCGGTCATCTCATTCCGTTTGTCATTTTTATCGTACCGATTTATTTACTGAAAACCAAAGCGGTTCATTCTCTCTCTGTAACCCGTATTGCATTACGTTCCTTTGGCTTTATTGCTCTCATCGTTGGCTTAACTATGATGGCAACATTGTTGCTTTCAAATACGAACTACTATCTAGCTGGTGGCGTATTTGGTGGCAGCTTAGTGGTGAATTTATATCCTACACTCGGTAAGTTTGGCTGTATTTTAGTCGGCTTTATCTGTGCAGTTGTAGGCTTTATTTTCTGTTCTGGTGCATCATTAATTCGTTTAATTGTGAAATTCTATCATTGGCTAACCATGAAAAATCAGCCTGCAGAAGAAGAGCAAACAGAACATACTTCTGTAGATGATCTTGAACAAATTGTGATTGAGGCACCTCAACAACTCACTTTTTCTGATTCTCAATTGGAAACAGAATCAGCAGAAGATAAAAAAGAGGATGAGTCTGAAAATACCTTTGTTAAGCCTGAGCAGCTAATTAATATCAGTGGTTTATCCTCACCGAGTGCTTCAGAGCCTGCAGATGTTGAAAAATTAGAAGATAAGTTTAAAGGTTTCACAGTTGAATCAGACAATTTACCGAATGTATCTATTTCTGCGGCTTCTTCTGTTGAATTACCGACAAAAGAAGATTTTTCAGCCACATGGAAAAATCCGCAAGTGAATCATCAAAGTGTGGATGAGTCAGACGACATTTTTGAAGAAAATGTGATGCCAAAAGTGTCACTTAAAACACCTGAAAATACGACCGCACTTTATCCAACTTATGATGAACCTTTAGAATCAGAAAATGATGGTTTAGAAGATGAATTAGCACGTCAGTTTGCCGCACAAGAGCAAGCGCGTTTGCAAGAAATGGAAGTGCGAGCAAAAGCTGCAAATGCTGAAGATGCATTAAAAGTGATCTTAAATGAACCGGCGGCAGTTTCAGCACCTAAAGAGCGTGAAATTCATATTGAGAATGCAACTGAAACAACCTATAAGCCGTATTCTGATACGCTTATTCATCCAGCATTCCAACAACCAACGAATAAACGTGAAAAACCAACGACACCATTACCAAGTTTAGATTTACTTGAGCATCGTCCTACACAGGCTCAAGACATTACGCGTGAGGAAATTTTGGACACGTCTGCACGCATAGAACAACAATTGAAGAATTTTAATGTCAAAGCAACGGTACAAGATGTGTTAGTTGGCCCTGTGGTGACTCGTTATGAGCTTGAATTACAACCGGGTGTAAAAGCATCTAAAGTAACAAGTATTGATACCGATTTAGCACGAGCATTGATGTTCCGTGCGATCCGTGTAGCAGAAGTGATTCCAGGTAAGCCTTATATCGGTATTGAAACGCCAAATGCACACCGTCAAATGGTGCCATTACGAGATGTGCTCGATAGCAATGAATTCCGTTCATCAACATCATTACTTTCAATGGCCTTGGGTAAAGATATCAGCGGAAAACCTGTTGTGGTTGATTTGGCTAAAATGCCTCACTTGCTTGTGGCGGGCTCAACAGGCTCAGGTAAGTCTGTTGGTGTGAATACCATGATTTTAAGTTTGCTTTTCCGTGTGACAC
>JAHZCF010000050.1 GCA_019423005.1 Haemophilus sp. | reverse complement strand
TTGAATAGCAAACTAAGAAAATAATTAAGGTAATTGGTAATTGTTTTTTAGTGAACAGGTCAGTAAGTGGAACTTTATTCACTTTACCCGCTGCTTTCGCTTGTGCCCATTCTTCACTTTCAGGGGCATGGCGACGAACATAGAGCACTAAAGCGACTGGAGCTAAACCAATAAAGAAAGCAACACGCCAACCATAAGCTTGCGCAACCCAAGGAATCACTTGAGAAGCAAGAATATTACCGATGGAAAAACCACTCACTAAAAATGCACTGGCTTTTGTACGCAAATGTTTTGGCCAGCTTTCAATGGCATAAGAGGAAGAACACGCATATTCACCTGCCATCCCCATACCGATAATCATACGGAAGATGAAAAGCCAAATATAACTGGTGGATAAGCCGCACAAGAATGTGCCGACGGAATACGTAATAATGGAAACAATCATCGCCAAACGACGACCATACTTATCGGCAAAACTACCAAAAATTGCCCCACCTAATGGACGTGCGACGAAAGCTGCAAGTAATAATGTGGATGTTTCCGTTGTGCTCATGGCGAATTCTTTTTGAATATCCAAAAGCACGTAAGTGATAAGCATATAATCGAAGCCATCAAAAACATAACCTAACCAAGCCGCAAATAACGCTTTTTTTTGCGTAGGACTGACTTCTTTATACCATGGTAGTGATGTTGTCATAACAACCTCCTTTCCTTGTATTTGAGAATTTTGTGGTTTAGATCACAGAATTTAAAATCACTGCTAATTTCTGCTTGCATAAATAAAGATAAGACGTATGATGTCTTATGTCAATTAAAGAGAATGAGAGCTGGATCACAAATTCAGAAAATAGATTAGAAAATGAGAACAGAAATGAAAAAAACAAGTAAAAAAGAAGCAAGTCTCGTTTTACAGGATAAAATCAAATCACTCATCATCAAACAAAATCTTAAATCTGGCGATTTGATGCCAACAGAAAATGAGTTGATTGAACAACTTGGTGTGAGCCGTTCCAGTTTGCGTGAGGCCATTAAATCTTTAGAGGCGCTACACATTTTAGACATTCGCCATGGCGTCGGCACCTTTGTGAGTGAATCCTCTCTTGTACCAATGATCCGTGGATTAAGCTTTCACACCCAGCTGAATTTACATAATGATCATAATCAGCTGATTAATATTTTGGATATTCGGGAAATTTTGGAATACGGTTTCGCTCCGATGGTTTTAGGAAAAATTAGCCAAGAACAGACCGCACTTTTGCAAAAATCAGTGGCCAATATGGAAAAAAATGCCCGTGAGCAAAAATTTTCACCTAAAGATGAATACCACATTCATTTAAAACTTTATGAGCCATTAAATAACCCGTTACTGATTCAATATTTAGATGCGTTTTGGCAAATTTATCAGCAAGTAGAAAAAGGCTTACCGCCACCAACACTTTCTCCTGAAAAATCAGCCATGCAGCATCGCGAATTAATTGATGCCGTAGAAGCACATGATTTGGTACGCATGCAACGCGCGATCTTGCAATATTTCCAAAGTATTCGCCAACGCTTACAACAAGGAGGGCATGATGCAAACTAATGGATTAAACATCGCCTTAATCGGCTGCGGCTTTTTTGGTGTTCAGTTGGCTTCAGCATTTGACAAAGCCCAAGCAAACTTAATTGCGGTGACCGATATTAATCCTTCTCTTGCACAAAAACTTGCAGACCAATACGGCAGCCAAGCCTTTTTTAGTGTAGAAGAAATGTTGGCTGAAACTAAACCGGATTTAGTGGTTATCGCCACACCAAACTATGCCCATTATTCTCCGGCTATTTTGGCTTTAAATGCGGGTTGTCATGTCTTTATTGAAACGCCTTTTACCTTAAGCTCTTCTCAAGGCCAACATTTACGCCGTCTTGCTGAAGAAAAAGGTAAAGTCATTTTTGTGGGCCATTTAGAGCGTACGTTACCTGGCATGTTAAAAGTCAAAGCGGCTTTAGAACAAGGAAAATTAGGCAGAATTACGGTCGCACGAGCCATGCGTCAGCGTTGGATTGAAAACCTACCAAACAAAGAATGGTGGAAATTAGATGCCAATCTTACTGGCGGCGAGCTTTTCCACCTCATTCACGAACTGGATTTACTCTGTTGGTTATTAGGGGATATTGAGGCAGTCTTTGCTCAAGCCGCGAATCAAGCGCATCTCGACACTCCTGATAGCCGCGATGTGTTGCAACTGTTACTACGTTTTGAAAATGGCGTGTTAGGTTCGCTCGAAATGGGTACCGCTTATCGATTACACCAATGGGGCATTCAAATTCATGGTGAAAATGGTGTGATTGAAGTCAATTTCTTTACCTCAAGTGTCACATTTAATTATCTAGATGGAAAAATAGAACACGTTGATTTATTTGATGAATTTGAGGCTGATTTATCTTTACGCGAAAGTGCAAAAGGCACCCAGCAATATAATGTCACCCACGCACCTTGCCAACTTTGGTTAAGCCGAGCCGCTGAAATCGAAGTGCAAAGCGTGGTGGAGCACTTAACGCAAAGAAAAACCAGCCCATTAAGTCTATGTTTAACTGAAGCCATCGAAGTTGCAGAAGCAGCGAAGCAATCCATGGTAACGGAAAAACAAATCTCAGTGAAAAAATAAGGAGTTTATTATGATGCGATATGGTGTTGTTGGCGTTGGCTATTTTGGTGCGGATTTAGCCCGTTTCATGAATGAATTTGATGATGCACAGATTACAATGGTATATGACCCTGAAAATGGTGAAACCATTGCGAAAGAATTACAATGCGTAGCGGCAAAATCGCTTGACGAATTAGTCACTTCCCCTGAGGTGGATTGTGTGATTGTTGCCACTCCAAACTACTTACACAAAGAACCAGTAATCCTTGCCGCGAAAAACAAAAAACATGTTTTCTGTGAAAAACCAATCGCCTTAAGTTATCAAGACTGTGACGACATGGTGCGTGCTTGCGAAGAAAATGGCGTCACCTTTATGGCTGGCCACGTGATGAACTTCTTTAACGGTGTTCACCATGCCAAAGAATTAATCAATCAAGGCGTGATCGGTAAAGTGCTTTACTGCCATACCGCACGTAACGGCTGGGAAGAACAACAACCAACCATTTCATGGAAAAAAATTCGTGAAAAATCTGGCGGTCACTTATATCATCACATTCACGAATTAGACTGCGTACAATTCATTATGGGTGGTATGCCAAAAACCGTTACCATGGCAGCCGCCAATGTTGCACACAAAGGTGAAAAATTCGGTGATGAAGACGATATGATTTTTGTCACCATGGAATATGATGATAATCGCTTCGCTGTTCTAGAATGGGGCTCCGCTTTCCGTTGGGGTGAGCATTATGTATTAATTCAAGGGGAAAAAGGAGCGATTAAACTTGATATGTACAATACCAAAGGTACCCTTCGCGTGGATGGAAAAGACACCTATTTCCTCATTCACGAAACCCAAGAAGAAGATGATGACCGTACCCGTATTTACAACAGCACAGAAATGGACGGTGCGATTCAATACGGCAAACCGGGCAAACGCACACCGCTCTGGTTGAGTTCTATCATGAAAAAAGAAATGCGTTATTTAAATGATATTCTCCATGGTATGGAACCAACTGAGGAATTTGTAAAATTACTCACTGGTGAAGCTGCCCGTGCCGCCATCGCCACAGCCGATGCATGTACCCGTTCTCGTTACGAAAACCGCAAAGTTGATTTAGCAGAAATCATCGGTAAATAAAAATAACGTAAAAATAAACCGCACTTTGGTTGAGGAATCAAAGTGCGGTTGTTTTTTTAGAATGTTTTTAAGAACCTTACGGCGATAACCGCTCTCTCTCCCATTTTCCCTCATTGTATAAATAACAAATTCGGTCATGTAAACGACTTGGGCGACCTTGCCAGAATTCGATACGATCAGGAATCACAAGATAACCGCCCCAATGTGGTGGGCGTGGGACATTTAATGGGTGTTTTGCTGCAATCAGAGCCGCTTTCGCTAATAAAGATTTGTGGCTAGAAATGACCGCACTTTGCTCGCTGGCCCAAGCGCCAATTCGGCTGGTGTAAGGGCGAGTTGCAAAATATTCATCTGATTGTTCAGGCGAGATTTTTTCGGCTTTACCTTCAATACGCACAGAGCGTTCTAATTCAGGCCAAAAGAATGTCAGGGCGACAAACGGATTATGTTCTATAGCACGACCTTTTCGGCTGTGATAATTTGTGAAAAAGACAAAGCCTTGTTCGTTCACTTCTTTCAACAGTACCATTCGACTTGTTGGTCGGCCGTCTTCATTGACTGTCGCGACATTAACACCTGTTGGCTCATTGACTTTAGCCGTAATCGCTTCGTTGAGCCATTTTTCAAATTGTTTTATTGGATTGGGATCGCAATCATGCTGAGAAAGCGCCTGTTTGCAATAATCCTCACGAATATCATGTAAGTCCATTTTCTTTCTCCTTTTGCTTGAAAACAAAAAGCCCTTGCAACTGCAAGGGCTAGTATAGTCCGTTAATTATTTACCATCAACACTCACGCCATAAAACGCATCATAGCCGAATGGGCTTTGTACGTAGCCTTTTACGCGAGGGCTAAGTGGTGCGAAACCAACAGAGTGCGCAACTGGAATCCACGGTGCTTGCTCATGGAAAATCACTTGTGCTTGTTTATAAAGCGCTGCGCGTTCATCTTTATTGGTTAAGCCAATCGCTTTATCTAATAAGGCATCAAATTCTGCATTTTTGAAACGAGCAAAGTTTGAATTTCCCGCATTCGCACTTGCAAGTAATGGAGAAAGGAAGTTATCCGGATCACCGTTATCGCCTGACCAACCAAAGATACCAGCCGTTAATTCGCCTGCTTTAGCACGTTTTTGATAGTCAGCCCATTCAAATGTTACTGGATTTGCTTTTACGCCCACTTTTGCCCAGTCAGCCATCACAAGTTCAGCCATACGTTTTGGATTTGGGTTAGACGCACGCACCACTGGTTGAATCCAGAAGTCCGTTTCAAAACCGTTTGGATAACCTGCTTCCGCTAAAAGCTGTTTCGCTTTCTCTGGATCATACGGATAATCTTGGATTTCGTCGTTATAACTCCAAATTGTTGGTGGTAGTGGGTTTTTCGCTGCAGTGCCTGCACCTTGATAAACCGCTTCAATAATCGCTTTTTTATCTACAGCATAATTCAATGCTTGACGCACTTTCACGTTATCAAACGGTGCTTTTTCCGTATTGAATGCGATATATGCCACGTTCAAACCTTTTTGTTCCAAAAGTTGCACTTTCGGATCGGTTTTCATTTTGGCTAAATCCGCCACATTTGGGAAGAGAATTAAATCACAAGAACCCGCTTGTAACTTCGCATAACGCGTAGTGGCATCTGGCACGATACTGATCACTAAACGATCAAGCGGTGTGCGACCTTTCCAATAGGTTTCATTTGCTACGTATTGTGCCGCTTGGTCAGTTTTGTAATCCACAAAAATAAACGGACCTGTACCTACCGGTTTGTTATCGATTGTTTCTGGTTTACCCGCTTTCAGCATCGCATCTGCATATTCAGCTGAGTAAATAGAAATAAAGTCCATACCCAAGCTAGCTAAGAAAGTCGCATCTTTTTTATTCAAGGTGATACGAACGGTGTTGTCATCCACTTTCTCAACTGATTTTAATAAATCTGGGAATTTCATTGCTTTGAAATACGGATAAGTCCCTTTTGATACATTGTGGTAAGGGTGGTTAGGATCTAACTGACGTTGGAAAGAAAATATTACATCATCCGCATTAAAATCACGTGTTGGCGTAAATTCTTTTGTGGTATGGAATTTCACCCCTTTACGTAAATGGAAAGTATAAGTTAAACCATCGTCACTGATCTCCCAGCTTTCAGCCAATGCTGGCTCAAGATCAGTAGAGCCTTTTTTGAATTCAACCAAACGGTTATACACTTGTTGTGAACTTGCGTTGTAAGATGTACCTTCCATTACTAATGCTGGGCTAAAGCCAAGTGGTGCCTTCGCTGTACAGTACACAAATGTATTATTACCTGAAGGTTTTGCTGTTTCTGCTTTTGCATTTTCTTTTGTCGCAGAACCAGATTGATCACAAGCTGCTAAAAACAAACTAGCTGCAATAAGAGTTAAGGTCGCTTTTAATTTCATAAGTTTTCCTTCTTTAATCGGGCAAAACACCCAAACATGAATATAAAATTTTACTTAAGATATAAGCAAATCAAACTTTTAAGAAATAAGAAAAAGATCTTTCTTATAACAAATTAGACTAAGGCATTTAATATTAGCGTTTTTTTCGCAAATGATCCCCGTCTGTTTTGCGTAAATAACTCAATATCCAAACTAATGCAATAGCAAAAACAGAAGTGGTCAGAAACGTGTAACTGAAAGCATGTTGTAATGCATCGTCGTTACCCATGAATTGACGATATAACGTCAAAATAATAGATGCCACAGCGATACCAAATCCGATTCCTACTTGTTGCACAATACTCAGCACCGTTGAGCCTACACCGCTTTGTGCCTGTGATAGGTCGCCAACGGTAAGAGTGTTAATTGAGGTAAAAATCATCGACATGCAGGCACCGTACCACATCAGATTACATATAATCCATGTCGTTGATGATGAGGTATCAAGCCATGACATGGAAACCGTCGAGCCTACCATTAAAAGTGACGATAAAATTAACGTGGTTTTATAACCTAAGATATTTAAGATATGTCCAATAAAGCGTTTAAATACGACAGACATCAGCGCAATGGGTGCAAGTAACCAGCCTGACACCGCTGCAGAATAACCAAAAGAAAGTTGGAACATTAATGGCAATAAGAAGGGCACAGCCGAACCGGAAAGACGAATAAAGATATTGGCTGCAATGCCTAATCGGAATGTTCTTGTATTAAAAAGAGATAAAGGCAAAATAGCACGATCATTACCTTTCGCATAAAAATAATAAGCCATCAATAATGCCATACCAATCGCTAATGCACTGTATGTGGTTATGCGATCACTATGACTTTCACCGAGTAAATCAAGCCCGAGTGTTAAACCAACTAAACCAAACGCAAAGAGCAAAAAGCCCGTCCAGTCTAACTTAGACGCATTACCCTTATGATTTCCCATCACCTTAGCCGCCGCCCAAAAGCCTAACATGCCAATAGGAATATTGATTAAGAAAATCCAATGCCATGACGTATGCACCACAAGCCAACCACCTAAAATTGGGCCAAGAATTGGGCCAATCAATCCCGCTGTAGCCATTAAATTCCAGGCATTAATTAATTGATTTTTCGGTACCGTTTGAATAATCGCAAGGCGAGCGACAGGCATCATAAATGCTCCGCCAATACCTTGGATAATTCGTGCGAGCACAAGGGTTTCAAGAGAGGTTGACATCGCACAAGCTACCGAGCCGAATACAAAGGTAAAAACAGCAGAGCGGAAAACAGTGAGTGTACCAAATTTAGCCGCTGCCCAAGCAGTTAAAGGAATAAATAAAGCAACGGCAAGAGAATAGGCGATAATCGCCATTTGCATTTCAAAGACGGGGGTTTGTAGATCTGTTGCAATAGTTGGTAAGGCAGTATTTAAAATAGTCGCATCCAAGCTTTGCATAAACAAAGCCATGGAAGCCACCCAAGCCAGCCCTTTATAGTGCTGACTTTCTATTACTGCGTCTTTTTCCACCATTGATAAATAAACTCAGCGATCTGTTCAATATGATTAATATCTAATAAAGTGCGGTCAGTTTCAAGCGAATAATCTGTTGCTAAAGCCAACACGTTTTCATCTAATTCCGGCAAAGGCTTTATCATCTCTTGTCGATGCAACAGAATCTTTGGAATAGGTTCTTGTTTAAATCCTTCCACCAAAACTAAATCCGTTAAATAACGATCAAATTGTTGGCTTAAATAGGCTAGCGAAACTGGCTCTTGAGGCGTTTCTGTCATTAATGCCCAACGAGTATCACAAGCCATAATAACTTGTGCAGAACCCGCCTCTTTCATTCGCCAACTGTCTTTTCCTTCTTTATCCACATGAGCGTTGTGATGACTATGTTTAATCACTGAAACACGTAAACCTTTTTTGATTAATTGAGGAAGCAATTTTTCCAGCAATGTAGTTTTGCCACTACCGCTGTAACCCGTGATACCAAGAAGAGGAAGGGAATTGTTCATTGTAAAAACCTTAAGAAAAATGACCGCACTTGATAAAACAAAACCCCGCAGGACGGGGTTTTGCTATCAAAATCCATTAGGTGAAGAAAGTATAGCAAGGGAAAACAAAATAGCAACTTTCTCACGTCTACTGAATTATTTTAGGAATGTTACGCCTTGCACAATTCGCTTAGCCGCGGCAATTGGAAGCTGTCCGATAAAAGTAATTTCCTTATCGCCCATGACTTCACTATAAATCGTGTATGCCCCTTGTTTCCATGTGTTTTCTGTTGCGGCAGTGCTATCCGCTTTGTTGACATAGAGTGTAAAAGTGAAAAGCCCATCGCTAAATAACGCATTTTCAACCACTTCACCATCCATTACATCTTGATTTTGACTAACTAAATCAAAACCTTGCGGTAACCAATCCGTTTTCCAATTGACTGCAAGAGATGACTCTTGTTTGCTTTCATTTAAAAGTGGCGGCACTGACACCTTATTAAGGTAATCTGTTAAACCACGTAGACGATCATCGATATATAACGTCACGACACGGAACTGATCAAGTAACTTGCCTTCGCGATCAAGCATATCGCCACGCAATAACAAACCATTTTCTTCATCTAAGAAAACAAGGTATTGATAGCGAAAATCATCTTTTGGCACAATACGAATGGTATCGACAAATCGTCCTGCAATTCGGTCTTTTCCAAGCTTAATAAAATCATAATTCTGACTCAGCTTGCTAAAATCAGTACGAATCACTGCCGGAAGCGCATCCACAATCTCACCACTGTTAATCGTGAAAGCACGTGAATCCGGCTGGAAATAGCTGACTAAATTACCACGCTGGATGATTTCTTGCTGTTCACCATCTAATGTCACCAATTGTGCATACACTTTTTGCCCTTGCTTAATATGACGATAACGGAATGAGTCCATATTTGTTGGCGTAGTTTGCACAAAAGCAAGCTCATAGTTTAAATCTCGCATGGCTTGCGACATTTTATTTAATGACTGAATTGGCTCTTCTGCAAATGCCG
>JAHZCF010000005.1 GCA_019423005.1 Haemophilus sp. | reverse complement strand
CAGCCGCTCCCGAAATAGAACGATCGACATGACTTTCTGCCGCCAAATGCATCACCACATCTGGCTGATATTTTTCAAAAATGCTCTCTATCGCCTTAAGATCACAAATATCAACTTGCTCAAAAGCATAACGAGGATTATTTTCTACCTCTTTCAAAGCTGATTGATTTGCCGCATAGGTCAGTTTATCAATATTGATAACAGAATCTTGAGTCTGATTAATGATATATCGAATAAGAGCGGAACCGATGAAGCCAGAACCACCGGTGATGAGAATTCTTTTGCTCATAAAAGGACGCTCAAATTATTCAGATGTAGTAGCACTTTCATTAACCATGAAAGCATAAAATAAAAATAGAACAAAGAAGTAAAAAATATTTCCTGAATTATGGGCAAGAAATGACTGACTCATACAATAAATAATCATTGATAGTACATGGACAATACCTAATATCGAAATAAATTTTATTCTTTTATTCAACTGTCCTACAGTTTTTCTATAGAATAGGCATAGAGGAACAATAAAAACACTTAATATGACAATGCCACCCACTATCCCTTTCTTTGCTAACTCATCTATAAATTGATTATGTAAATGTGAATATCCAATTGATGCAGAATTAATTTCGCCCTTCTCTACAAGGGATTTTTTATAAACATCTAAACCTCGAGTCCCCCATCCAAAGATAGGATGTTCTTGTAATGCCTTAACTCCTGCATACCACATATCTAAACGCTCACCGACAGAATCAACTTTACTTATTTTATAACCTCCAACATAAGCAAGTAACTGCTTTTGTATAACAACTACTCGTTCAGTAACCTTATCATTCAAAGAAAGTAAACTGAAAGATAACAAAATCGTGATTAAAGTAATGGCAAAAGTTTTTTTAGAAAAAATAGAATTGTATAAGGCAAATAAAAAAATCAGGACTAATGGAAAGGCAATCCACCCCCCCCTAGCAAAAGAAAGCAGGCTTGCTAAAATACCAAATATTCCAGAAATGATTACCAATACTGCTAGTTTCGTTTTATTTATATCTAACAAATGAAATGCAACAACAAAACTAAATAACCCCAAGGACATCGCCATATCCCCTGACTGGATCTTCATTTGGTAATAAAAAGCGCTTTCCAAGTTTAAAATATAATACTGATAGAAAGCTATAACACCTGAAATAAAGGCTCCTAAAGGAATACTATAGAGCAATACATCAAATTTAACTGAACTATAAACCACAAAAATAATTACAGAAAGAAATAAAACCGCTCTCAATGGATTATCAATGAGATTAATTTTTTCCCCATGGAAAAAAATAAAGAAAAGCGAAACTAAAAAATAAAAAGTTGTCACCAAAAAAATAGCTTTATTCTGCTTCACTATTGCTGATAAACTCGCTCTCTTATAGAGTAAATAACACAAAAACAATACACTTAAAATTAATAAGGCAGTCGAGCCGTAGTTATATCCTTTAGGGAACATCAAAAGTAAAGTAAAAAATAAAAATATAGATGCATTAATAAATACCTTAGGGAAAAATCCTATATTATGCATAAATCTCAATCCTTATATAATACATCTACAATTTCTGTAGTCGGGTTAAAACCTGTAGGCGCATTTAGCAATGTTTGACGAATGGCCATATAATTGGCATTTTTGCAAGAACTCTCTAATTCAGACAACACTTCAGATAATTGTTCAAATGGTAAATAAACCTCTTCAGCAGTCATGATACGGGGGTGGCTTGTTTTACGAACGTTGTCTCCGCCAATTAACAATTCTTCATACAACTTCTCTCCTGGTCGCAACCCAGTATAAGTAATCTCAACATCACCTTTCGGGTTGTTTTCATCCTTAACTGAGAGTCCTGATAACTGAACTAAGTTTTTAGCTAAATCCACTATTTTAACTGGTTCTCCCATATCCAAAATGAAAACATCACCACCCTTTGCCATTGCTCCAGCCTGAATAACAAGCTGAGCTGCTTCAGGAATAGTCATAAAATAGCGAATAATATCAGGATGTGTAATAGTAATAGGACCACCTTTTAGAATTTGCTTTCTAAACAATGGAATAACTGACCCTGATGACCCCAATACGTTACCAAAACGAACCATACTAAAACAAGTTTGGTAGTCTTTTAATTGTTCTGATAATGCCTGCAAGCAGAGTTCAGCCATACGCTTGCTCGCCCCCATTACATTTGTTGGGCGAACAGCCTTATCTGTTGAAATGAGAACAAAAGACTTAACACCATGTTCTGCTGCACATCTTGCAACATTATATGTACCAAACACATTATTTTGCACACCTTCAATCATATTATACTCAACCAAAGGAACATGCTTATATGCTGCAGCATGATAAATAGTATCAATACTAAAATGAGATAAAACACGATCTAATCGTTCAATATCTTGTACATTTCCTAAAACAGGATAAATCTTAGTATTTACAACATTATTTTTCTTGGCAATCTCTAATAATTCTTGATGAATGGAATAAAGAGAAAACTCTGAAACTTCAAATAAAATTAAAATACTTGGCTCATTTAAAATAATTTGACGACATAATTCAGAGCCAATTGAACCACCAGCTCCTGTTACCATTACTACTTTATGAAGAATATTCTTTTGCAATAAATCTTTATTTGGTAATACTGGTTCACGTCCTAATAAATCTTCAATATTAACCTCTCGCAATTCATCAATTTTTGCATTCCCTTGTAAGATATCTTCCATGTCAGGAATAGTTTGAACCTTAATTTTTAGAGGAATTAAACTATCAATTATTGTTCTACGCTCGCTACGCGATGCACTAGGAATCGCTAACAAAATAACTTTAATATTATATTTTTGAACAAGTTTTGGAATATCATTTGGCGAAAATATTTTATTCCCTAAAAGATAACTTCCATGTAGCTTAGCATTATCATCAATAAATCCGCGAATGCGATAGCGATAAGCATGTTTAAGTAACACTGCTAGTTGACGCCCTGTTGTACCAGCACCGTAAATCAAGACAGATTCATTATCTTTATCTAAAATTAAACTAACATAATAGCGAACCAACATCCTTGCACTACCACATAGCAAGAACACATAGGAAAAATATATAATAGGTACAGTTCTAGGTATATCTGAACCGATAAAGAAAGAAAAGAAAATAAGGCTAACAGCTGAAACAAAAGCGCCACCAGCCACCATTGCTAAAGCTTTAAAAGAAATGTAACGCAAGACTGCACGATAAAGCCCCAATTTAATAAACGTAAAAAGAGTTATCGCAATTGTACATAATAGAGTTGTCCAAATTTCAGTATCATCAAATGCAATTATTCCGCCTAATCGAGTCCAATAAGCTAGAAAAAATGCAGATATTAATAAGACTAAATCAATAAAAAGACTAATTACTCTCTTCTTAGTTCTTGACATTCCAAATACGAGAGAATAAATCATAAAAATATCCTTAAGTTAGTAAAATTGAGCAAACAATCTACCTAACAATCTTCAACAAGGTTAGGAAGATTACTTTAAAGTATTCTGACACATTTTTATTCTGAATATACTTCATATTATATTTAATCTTCTCAGGCATGATCTCTTCAATATAAGTCTTTTCAGGATCATTAGACTTCCCTAAAATTTCATTTTCATCCATATACTCAATAGAAGCATAATCAGTAATCCCCGGCTTTACAGAAAGTACTTTTTGTTGTTCATCAGTATAAAGTTCAACATATTTTCTTACTTCTGGACGAGGACCAACTAAACTCATATCGCCAAGCAGTACATTAATCAGCTGCGGTAACTCGTCAAGTTTATATTTACGAATAAAATAACCTGAACGGGTAATTCTAGGATCTCGACCTCCTACAGTGATTAACCCCTTTTTATCAGCATCAACCACCATCGAGCGAAACTTAAACAGACCAAAATCGATACCATTCAGTCCAACTCGAACTTGCTTATAAAAGACCGGACCTTTTGAATCAATCTTAATCCAAATGGCTAATATAATGAAAATAGGGGCTAGAACAACTAGCCCAACTAAACTTAGAATAAAATCAAAAAAACGAATCACTTTACTTAACCTTATTATAGGCATTCACAACAGTTTCAATTACAAATTTAACTTGCTCATCTGTTAATTGAGGATAAATAGGAAGAGAAATCTCACATTTATAGTTATTATATGCTTGCGGATAATCCTCAATCTTATAACCTAGATTCTTAAATAAAGTGAGCATTGGCATTGGGATAAAGTGAACATTTACAGCCACTTCACTCTTAGCAATTTCATCAATCATTGCATCTCGTTGTGCTTCAGTAAAATCTTTAATACGTAAAGCATATAAGTGATATGAAGTTTCTTTTTCACCTTGTTTTGATGGTGGCAAAATTGCCCAATCATGTTGTTTAAATGCTTCGCCATAAGTATCAAAGACACGTTTACGTTCTTTCAATAAATCTTCATAAATACGAATTTGTGCTAAGCCGATAGCAGCATTCACATCTGCCATATTAATTTTCATACCTAGACCAGTAATATCGTATCGCCAACCACCGGCTTTACTCTTAGAGAAAGCATCTTTAGTTTGACAGTTTAATGCCATTTGGCGGAGCTCACCATAGAGTTTAGCATTATCAAAAGGTGCTGGTAAGTTAATACAAATTGCACCACCTTCAGCTGTTGTAACATTTTTTACGGCATGCAATGAGAAAATAGCGATGTCGGTTTCACTTCCTGTTCTCATACCCTTTTTGTACCAAGCGCCTAAAGAGTGTGCAGCATCATTTAATACTAAAATACGGCCAAGTTTTTCTTGATTCTCGCTTTCAGCCTTAAAGAGCGGTCGAATTTCTGAAGATTTTACCAAATCCATAATTTCGTCATAATCGCAAGGGAATCCCGCAATATCAACAGGCATAATAGCTTTCGTTCTTGGCGTAATTGCTTTTTTAATCGCATCCAAAGAAATATTAAAATCTTCTGAAGTATCTACCATTACTGGTTTTGCTCCTGCATGTAACACCGCTAAAGCTGTTGCACTATAAGTGTAAGCAGGTACAATCACCTCATCACCTTCTTTTACGCCAAACCAACGAAGCACCATAATCGCTGCAGAAGTCCAAGAGTTTACACAAAGCACTTCTTTGGCCCCTGAGAATTGCTTAATTTCTTCTTCTAAAGCTTTAACTTTAGGTCCTGTGGTAATCCAGCCTGAACGTAAAGAATCTACAACTTCATTGATCACATCTTCATTAACATATGGTGGGGAAAATGGAATTTTCATATTTTTATCCTTTTCTATCTAAATAATTTATATAATAATTTTTTCACAAAACTTGGAGAAATAGACATCAAAAAATAAGCAATTGCGTAGATATCTGATTTAATACCATAATTTAAATCTCTATTTATATGAAATAGGCGGAATTTTAATAGCCCAATTGTTTTTTTCCAATTTGCTCTACGCTTAAATAAATCTTCTGATGTTCTGACTTGAACACCAACAAAACCTATATTTGCCAATTTACAATCATTTAATAAGGCTTGATACCATAATAAAGTATCCTCAGCCATAGTTACACTAGATAAATATTTAACGCCTTTGATAAAAAAAGTTTTTCTAAACATTGATGTCACATGAGGAATAGGATCTCTAGACATGAATAACATAACTAAATCATTATGCTCTAGAGGATATCGTACTAGATCTCGAGTAATTTTTCCCTCTTCATTTATTTCAGAAATCCATGTTCCAACAGCATCAATATCAGTATTATTCTCAAGGAAACAAACCTGCTTTTCAAATCGTTCTGAAGTTGAAATATCATCAGTATCCATGACTGCTATATAATCGCCTTTACATTTGCCTAAGCCTGCACTTTTCGCTCCCCCTGTGCCAAGATTTTTTTCTAAAGAAATAATATCTAAAATCTCACCAAGTTTCTGTTTCCAATTTTTTATCATATCATATAACTCTGGCGTTAAAGGGCCATCCTCAACCAATACAATTTGATCTGGTTTCATTGACTGATTATCCCAAATACTTTTCATTGCTTGATCAAAATACTCTGGTCTTTCTTTATAATAAATTGACATTAATACTGATAGCATAGCTTCATCCTATAACTCAAAAGAGGCTCGTTCTGGAAATCTTTTATCAAAAAATGCTAAAGTTTCCTTTTTCATCTGAATATACTCATTATCAGGCAAATTTGGAGAATCATTAAAACATACAAACTTAGGATTTGATTTCTCACAATCTTTAATTGCATTGTATAAAACGTCTAATGTTAGGATACTAGTTTCAACACCATCATTATATTTATAGGGATAAAAATCTCCCTTTGCCAAGCGCCAATAGCGATATAAATACTGTGTTAAATCCGTATTATGTCTAAATTTATTACTGGAACAGCATTGCATCTCATCAAAACAATATTTTTTCACTTCTTGCAAGGTACTCTTCAAATAAGGAATAGGATGATGCCAGTGCTCAAACCAAAAATATTTCCTATAAACATTCTTCAATAGAAAATTACTCATTTTATTTAAAGTTGAGTAACTTTTATGGTAAAGAACTTTGTTATCTAACGTTGATGGGTTAAAGAATTTATTGATAAGTAAAATATTATTATTTAAAGAATTAACCCATGAATCTAGCTCTTTAAATATTCCAAATAATTTATTACGAGCTAGCCACCCATGACATAAAAAATCAACAGGTTTACCATCAACAAAGAAACGTTCTACATCCGTTTTAGAGAAAATAATAGTATCATCATTTAAGTAAATAAAATGCTCTGAAAGTCCTTCAATATTTGGCAGACTCATCTCAATAGAACTTGAATTAAACACGGGTAAATGATCTTTATTATCATAAATATCGCTATGCCTAACCAGCTCAATTTTAGGTGAGTTAATATCCAACCATTCAGGATAATGCCCACAAGTAATTAAGTAAATTTTATTATACCAAGGACAATTTTTTTCAATTGAACGAAGTACATATTTCAATGTGCCTGAATCACGAAATCTCGCACTCGAATTTGCATCTGATAAAGATTGATTTTCAGCATACTGTTGTCGCGATTTTTGCCATTCAGGATCTTGGTTATCCACCCATGGTAAAACGAAGTCTATTTTCATTACTGCTCTCCTGAATTTCTAATAATATATTGATAAGGCTCTATATGACTATCATACTTAAAGATAAATGGAGTATAAAGTAAGTCTCCCCAAGAGCGGCCAAATATATCCCTGTATTTATATATGCTACCTAAGTCCATAGTAATAAGAGAAAATGAAAATATAAATATAAACACCTTCTTCAAATTTGAAACTTTTCCATTAATTAACTCTATTAAGAGAAAATATATAAATAGAATAACAAAAAACCAATTAAACCTGTCTAACAGCGTTCTGGACACAGAGATTGTAGTAATAAAAATAAAAAGAACAAATAAATATCTAGATAATATCTGGTTCTTAAAATTTCTAAATAGGATAAAATACGATCCTGCCACATATAAAGGAAAAGTTTTTATATACTTCTCAAAGATCAGTGACTTAATATTCTGAGTCAGATAATACCCTGCTCCCCAAACCCCATCCTCATCGAAATAGGATGGAAAATAAAGACCATACTCCCTTAAATAAGGTTCCAGCTTATTTATAGCAAAATAAAAAATTATATCTGTAGCACCTAAAAGAAATAATAAGTAACAAACGATATATATTCCTTTTGAAAAAGCACCAATCTTAATCAAACGAGAAACTATAAATATAAGTAATGCAATAAATGCAGAAAAATGAATGCCTATTGCCAACAAAGATAACAGTATCAATGAAAAATATTTTTTAGTATATATATAGTTAATTAGAGCATAAGAAAAAATAGAGAACGAAAATATATTTCTAAGGCCACTAGCCGCATCCATAAATCTTATCTCATTGATAATAAGAAAAAAACCCAGCAATACTATATATTTATAGCTTACATATAGAGACTGGCTAGAAGCGAACTCCCGATCGATAATAATCTTAAATGCGATAAGATAGAAATAATAACTAATAAAAGTAACAGATAAAGGAACAAACTCCTTACTTAATCCAATATTTATTATTGCCCAAGCATATACATTAAAAATATAATCAACTAATCGCCCCTCTAAAAACAGCTCATCAAAGCTAATAGAGGAAAACAATTCAAACTTCTCATAGTGCCTTACAATATCCATCGTATCATAAGGAATCATTGTATACGCCAGCATCCCCATAAATAAAGAGATCATAAAGTATCCAAATTTTTCATTCTTTATCACATATTGAAAAGCTAAAGGAAGAAAATAAATTGGATAGAATAAGCTGCCGATAAAAATGATTAGTTTATTTCCACTCATCATAAATAATTAATTATACCAACATCATCAGATAATACTTTTACACTTTCCTGATTTCCTTTTGTTATGCTCCAATTACTGTCTTTAATCATATAGCTCTCCCCATATCGCCCGATTAAGTGTTCTTCGACTGGATATGGTGCTGATAAAACCGCGCCTTTAAATTCAATATCTTGAATACCTTTAATTGGCAAAGTGATTTCTCTCGGAACTAAGCCTCCCAACTTGTTAATCGTACCAATACGACTCACTCCAGGAAGAGGTATAAAATCATGATAGTAGGCCTTATCAGAATCAATTTTTGTATAATAAAAAATATCTACGTTTATACCATTTAAACTATATGTTTCTTCCAATCCATATACTTCAGCATTTCTATATATAGTGATATCTCTTATTTTTCTAAAACCAGCCTCTTCCAGGCTCTTCTGCAATAAGGGTGTTCTATCAAGTAGCCACATCCCTACATCAATATCTAAATCATGTTGAATAAAATCTTTTTCCCTTACCGCACCCAATAAAGTGCCAAAATCTAGCCAATAAGGAATAGATAAGCCCCGAAAAACGAAATCTAGCGCAAGCAATGTATCCTTACTATGTTTCCTAAAATTTCTATTTTCTCTATAATAAATTATCCTACCGATAGAATTCGTATATAAGAAAACAACCAGTTTTTTAATCATAGGAAACTTATCTAGGAAAAACTTAATTTTATTAATCATAAATTCTCCAGCATATTAAAATGCTTTTTTTACAGTCTTAATGATGTTCAATGCTGCATGAAGAGATTCTTCTAACTGCTCACACTCTTGACTACTAATTTTTGATAATTCTTTTTTGATATCAGTTGTTGATACACTCTCTGTTCTTTCTAAATAGATGACTTCACAAATATCAGATAAATCATCAAATTTCCCTTTCCAATCATCACCTATTCCGAATATGCTAGCACCGTACTTAATTATATCACTTCTCTTTTGTTCCCAGTTATTCTCTGGAAAGACATCATCTACATATTTACACGATAGCAATATCTCCTTTCTTTCTTCATAAGAAAAGAATGATTTTTTACCTTTCATAGAATTAAATTCATCACTAGAAATCCCTACTATTAATGAGTCTCCCAATGCTCTTAATCTCTTAAGTAACCGTACATGTCCAACATGAAATAAATCAAATGTTCCATAAGTAATAACTATTTTTTTCATTGTCTATATCCTTTTCTAGAAAAATATATAAGAAATCCTACTCTCAAGGTTAGTATTATACTTTCTGTAATAATAACCAGTGTTAATAAGTTAACTGTTGTTATACTATCCTGATAAAACAGAATACCTATTCCGCAAAGATGGAAAAAAGATCCAATTACAACACTATAATTAGCAAACTCTACTTTCTTTATTGCTGCAAATCCAGGGTACCCTAAAGAGATTGAAAGAAACGTTATGCACATCAACAATAAAAACAGATCTAATATGTTTGATGCGGAAGCAAATTCTGTGCCAAATATAATCTCCATAATTTCTGAAGAAAAAAAACTTACTGCATAACAGCAAAAACAAAATGGAATAAAAATACTAGAAACAATTTTTACAAGTAATTTAACATTGCCCGTTTTTGCCATGTTTGGATATAAAGCCTGAGATAACACTCCCGATACTCTACTTCCTGCAAAGTATAATTTTTCAGCAGCACCATATAAGCCTGCTGCAGCACTACCCTGAAAATGACCTAATATTAGAGTGTTTGCAGATGTATATAGCGATACTGCGATTCTTGATAAGAAGAAACCTAAGCTTTTTTTTAACTCTGAAATTAATGGTCCAATTGAAACTTTACCGAAAGAGAAATCCTCTTTATATATACATCGTATATGTGTAACACTAACCACGACCTGACTTATAAGAAAACAAACCAAAGCAGAATTAACACTTTGAAAAATTGGCATAACAATTAGTAAAAGTATTAGATAACCTGACTTAGATAATACTGTAGCTAGAGTTATATACTTCATTTTCTCAACACCTTGAAAAAACCAAATATATTGGCAAGATTGAGAAACAATGATTAAAGATATAATTAAATATGTATAAGCATTAATCGATGAATAAGTTGAAATCTGAGTATAAATATATAAAAAAGAGCATAAAATAACGACAATAGACAAAAGTGACTTTATGAAAAATACATTTGATAATAAAGAGTCTATATACAATTTATCTTTAATGTTTTTTGATACAGAATAGGTTGCAGATAAATCAAAACCAAAATCTGTAAACATGTTAGCAATTCCACAAATAGACAACAGAATTAGTAAAACACCGAAATCTGATAAACCTAATGCATTAGACATAATAGGCCAAGAAAGCAATGGAAAAACATAATTAACCACTTGCAACAATGCTAAAAAGAAAATATTACCTAAAATAACTTTTCTATCATTACTTTTCATTTTCATTTAAGTTGAAATAGTGTCTAAACAGTATAACAATACTTGATAAGAATATACCTAAACAGAATGCAATTGATAAAATCATTAATTTATTGGGCTTATCTCTCACAATAGGGTAGTCCGGAGAACTTAAATAATAATAGCTTTTTACCTCTCCAATATTATCTAAGCGAGGTTCTAATTCTGTTAATTTTGCTAACTGTCTTTCTGTACTATAATAATTTACTGGATAAACAATTTCTGTATTCTTTGCGATATCCAATTGAGCTTGTAAATATTTCTCTCCCAACATAAATAGGTAGGTTCCATCAGCTAATTTAGAGTCAGAGATATTTAAACGTCCCTCACCTAACATATATTCAGGCACCGATAAACTATTTGTATTTGCTTTAGAAAAGTCTGTAATACCTGCTTTTTTAGCTATATTCAACGCATTAGTTAAATTCTCTACTTGAACCTTTTTAGCCTCAGTTAAGCTTTCTTCAATTTGTAATTTAGTAAACTTTAAAGCATCTAAGCGTAAATTAAACCCGAGCTTAAATTCTTTATTAGTTTGATTTAAGACATATTTATTCACAAAATTAATATAATCAATCAATACTGATTGAGCTAATTTAGGCGTTTCAGCTGAAAAAGTAAGCTTTAATCCAATTTTATCTAATTCAGTCAAATCCTTCTTCTTTGGATCAACTTCATGAACTACGAGATAGTTTGAAATTGCAGTCTCAATGTAATTATCTCTTTGTTCATCTGTCATTTCTTTAGTGTAATCTTTAACTAAAGTCGATTGTGACAAAAACTCTCTTTTTAAATCGCTTGATAAAAGAAAATGTTTAAATTGTTCATAAAGAGAATTTGATAATTTACCAGTTGAAAATTCACTATCACCCACAATACGAGCATATTCTGCACGCACAGGCAAAAGACTTCCTAAATCAGTTGAGCGGGGAGCAGCAACAATAGCTGTAGATGTCCATTGCTCTTTAGCTGTAAAGGTATAGCCTGCTGCGATGATAGTAAAAACGAAAGCAGACAAAATAATCCATAGTTTTTTCTTCCATAAGGTTTTTATTAATTCAATTAAGTCAACCTCATCAGTTTCATTTACTTTTTGCGAATAAACATTAGCCATCATCAATTCCTTTAAGTACTTCGATATGTTATAGACTACCCCATTCTACCTAAATTCCCCTACTCTAACAAGGGAACTAGTCTATACTCCATTTTATACTTCATTTATGTTAATAATAAAATATATTTATTTAATAAAATAAAAAGGCATAATCAAAATTTGATAATACCTTTTATAAATAAAATCAGTTAATTATACGCGCACTAGGCATAATACATCTCAAACTCAACTGGATGTGGTGTCATATTTAAACGTTCCACATCTTTACGTTTAACACTAATAAATGCTTCGATAAAGTCTTTAGCAAATACACCGCCTTGCGTTAAGAATTCATAGTCTTTTTCTAACGAATTCAACGCTTCTTCTAATGAGCTAGCTACCGCGGGAATATCTTTTAATTCTTCTGGTGGAAGATCGTAAAGATTTTTATCCATTGCATCGCCTGGGTGGATTTTGTTCACTACGCCATCAAGACCTGCCATTAATAATGCCGCGAATGCAAGATATGGGTTTGCCAGTGGATCTGGGAAGCGCGCTTCAATACGGATCGCTTTCGGACTAGTTACTGCCGGAATACGAATTGACGCAGAACGGTTACTTGCAGAGTAAGCCAATAATACAGGTGCTTCAAAACCAGGCACTAAACGTTTGTATGAGTTAGTACTTGGGTTGGTGAAAGCATTTAATGCTTTAGCATGCTTAATGATACCGCCGATGTAATAAAGTGCGGTTTCAGAAAGACCTGCATATTTATCACCTTGGAAAATGTTTTTACCATCTTTGCTTAATGACATATTGCAGTGCATACCTGAACCATTATCACCTGTGATTGGTTTTGGCATAAAGCAAGCGGTTTTACCGTGTTCTAATGCAACGTTTTGTACCACGTATTTATAGATTTGCGTTTCATCCGCTTTTAAGGTTAAGCTATTGAATTTCGTTGCAATTTCATTTTGACCTGCAGTCGCCACTTCATGGTGGTGTGCTTCTACTACTAAGCCCATTTCTTCTAAAATCAAACACATTTCAGAGCGAATATCGTGTGCTGTATCAATTGGTGCAACTGCACAGTAACCGCCTTTTTTCAATGGACGATAAGCGTTGTTACCACCTTCGTATTTTTTGTTGGTATTCCAAGCAGCTTCAATATCATCAACGGCAAAAGAAGCACGGTTCATTGATACATCAAAACGGACATCATCAAATAAGAAGAACTCTGGTTCAGGACCAAAGAATGCTTGATCCGCAATACCGATTGAACGCATATAGTTTTCGGCACGAATAGCAATTGAACGCGGGTCACGATCATAGCTTTGCATAGTCGTTGGTTCATAAATGCTACAACGAATAGAGAGGGTTGGGATCTGCGCAAATGGATCGACTACTGCAGTCTCAGCAATTGGCATTAAAAGCATATCGGCTTTGTTAATGGTTTTCCAACCTTCAACAGAAGAGCCATCGAACATTTTGCCATCTTCAAACATATCTTCATCGACAAGGCTAACTGGGATGGAAACACCGTGTTCTTTACCTTTAATGTCGGTGAAACGAAGTAGCACGAACTTAATATCGTTCTCTTCGATCAGTTTGAATACGTTGGCAATTGCATTTGCATTTGGCATAAGGAGTCCTCTATTTTGCTATGTGTATAATCTTTATAAAAATTAAAAGAGCATTATAACGCAATCGCTTGCTTTTTTCATGGGATTTATTTTAAACACCGGCATAGCAGAGTAACGAAATATCGTGTATAATTTTTGCCCTTTCGAGATTCTCGTAGGGTGAGTTTAACTCACCAATTTAAACTACTTGGACTATTCGGTGGTATAAAAATTCCACCCTACAAAACTTAAACTTTAAGAACGTAATAAATGAAAAACGACATTGATATTAATAAATTGCGCAATATCGCAATTATCGCTCACGTTGACCATGGTAAAACCACCCTCGTTGACAAACTTCTTCAACAATCCGGTACATTTGAATCAACTCGTGGTGATGTTGATGAACGCGTAATGGACTCAAACGATCTTGAAAAAGAACGTGGTATTACCATTCTTGCAAAAAATACCGCAATTAACTGGAATGGTTATCGCATTAACATCGTAGATACCCCAGGACATGCCGACTTCGGTGGTGAAGTAGAACGTGTGCTTTCTATGGTGGACTCTGTACTTTTAGTGGTAGATGCTTTTGATGGTCCAATGCCACAAACACGTTTCGTGACCCAAAAAGCCTTTGCTCATGGTTTAAAACCAATTGTAGTTATCAACAAAGTTGACCGTCCAGGCGCGCGCCCTGATTGGGTTGTGGATCAAGTATTCGATTTATTCGTTAACCTTGGTGCAACCGATGAGCAATTAGACTTCCCAATTATCTATGCTTCAGCATTAAATGGTGTTGCGGGTCTCGAACACGAAGAATTAGCGGAAGATATGACGCCGTTATTTGAAGCGATCGTTCAACACGTTGAACCGCCAAAAGTAGAACTTGATGCCCCATTCCAAATGCAAATCTCACAATTAGACTATAACAGCTATGTGGGTGTTATCGGTATCGGTCGTATCAAACGTGGTGCAATCAAACCAAATCAACCTGTAACGATTATTGATGGTGAAGGCAAAACTCGCCAAGGTCGTGTGGGTCAAGTATTAGGTCACCTTGGTTTACAACGTTATGAAGAAGATGTTGCTTACGCAGGCGACATCATTGCGATTACCGGTTTAGGTGAATTAAATATTTCTGACACGCTTTGTGATATCAATGCGGTTGAGGCCTTACCTTCATTAACCGTTGATGAACCAACCGTAACCATGTTCTTCTGTGTAAACACTTCTCCGTTTGCGGGTCAAGAAGGTAAATATGTGACTTCTCGTCAAATTCTTGAACGTTTAAACAAAGAGTTAGTTCACAACGTGGCATTACGCGTAGAAGAAACACCAAACCCAGATGAATTCCGTGTTTCTGGTCGTGGTGAACTACACCTTTCTGTATTAATTGAAAATATGCGCCGTGAAGGTTATGAGCTTGCGGTCTCTCGCCCTAAAGTAATCTATCGCGAAATCAACGGTAAAAAACAAGAGCCTTATGAGCAAGTGACTATCGACGTAGAAGAACAACACCAAGGTTCTGTTATGGAAGCATTAGGTATCCGTAAAGGTGAAGTTCGTGACATGATGCCAGATGGCAAAGGTCGTGTACGTTTAGAATACATCATTCCAAGCCGTGGCTTAATCGGTTTCCGTGGTGAATTCATGACGATGACATCCGGTACAGGTTTACTTTACTCCAGTTTCGATCACTACGATGACATCAAACCAGGTGAAATCGGTCAACGTAAAAACGGTGTATTAATTTCTAACGCAACGGGTAAAGCATTAGCTTATGCGCTATTTGGTTTACAAGAGCGTGGTAAATTAATGATTGAAGCTAACGTAGAAGTTTACGAAGGCCAAATCATCGGTATTCACAGCCGTACAAATGACTTAACCGTAAACTGTTTACAAGGTAAAAAACTCACCAATATGCGTGCATCGGGTAAAGATGATGCCATCGTATTAACTACACCGGTAAAATTTACACTTGAACAAGCTATCGAGTTTATCGATGATGACGAGTTAGTGGAAGTGACACCAGAGTCGATCCGTATCCGTAAAAAACTCTTAACGGAAAACGATCGTAAACGTGCAAACCGTACGACAACCAGTACGAGTACACACTAATTAAAAACGTGCGGAAATTTGACCGCACTTTTAAACAAACAAAAGGCGAACATCATGTTCGCCTTTTTATTTCATGATTAAAACTAGCCTAATCTGACTTTCTCGCCACCGAATTCATCGAGTAAATTTTCTGTCAGCTTAGATAAAATGCCCGTCATTAATACAAAATCAGCATCAAAGCGTTGCGCATAATCTTCTTTTAAAATATCCGCATTTTTCTCACGCACGGCATCAGCAAATTTCAAACGTTTGAGCGTACAATCTTCATTAAATACAAAAGTCAGCGTATCTTCCCATTCCAATGCGAGCTTACTCACCACTTTTTTGCCATCTTGTAAAAGCGCGAGAATCTCTTCATTTTCTAAAGGCTGTTTTTTACAACGGATCACGCTGTCTTCTTGGCTTCCACGCAATTCAGCCTCTTCTAATGCTACCAACCAATGCGGGATTTTTTCCTGCACAATCCAATCCGTTAAAATGGTCGAAGGTTCATTCGCAAAAGCCAACGGTATAACTGGTAACGAACCGAGGGATTTACGCAATAATGCTAAGGCATCTTCTGCACGTTTACTGGATGCAGCATCGACATGAACAAGGTTATTCTCCGTATCAATCCACACAGAAGTTTGCTGGTTTTTAGTGAATGCACGCGGCAATAAATTCATCACCACATCATCTTTTAACGTTTGTTTTTCCGTTTTCTTCAATTTACGGTTTTCTTTTTGTTCAAGGCTTTCAATGCGTTCATCTAATTCACGTTTCACCACATTTGCCGGCAACATTTTCTCTTCTTTTTTCGCAACCAATAAAATGTGTTTCCCCACTGAAAAATGCAATAGCTCACTACCTTTCAAGGGACTCGCCCAACCGAATTTACTTTGATCTTGTGAGCCACAAGGATGAAATTCACAATCTGACAACTGGCGTTGCAATTCATTAAGATCCCAATCTAGGGGCTTAGTCAGCCTATATGACATTAAATTTTTAAACCACATCGTACACTTCCTTCATAATAGGGTAAAATACGCGACATTGTAGCCCATAAACTCACGGGAAAAAATGATGCAACAGAAATTAATTGCCTTCATCGGTGGTGGCAATATGGCACAAGCCATTGTGTTAGGCCTATTAAAACAAGGTTATCCAGCCGATAAAATTATCGTTAATGATCCTAATGAAGAGAAACGTGCTTTTTTTGCTCAATATGGCGTCGCGGTTTCTACGGATAACGAGCAATCCATCACACAAGCTCAAGTCGTGTTATTCGCCGTTAAGCCGCAAGTCCTCGCTGATGTTTGCAAGCCATTAAGTGCGGTTGATTTTTCTGATAAATTAATCATTTCTATTGCTGCGGGTATTTCGACTGCCCGATTAGCCAAACTCATCCCAACAGCAAAATCCATTGTTCGCGTGATGCCAAACACGCCTGCATTAGTGGGTGAAGGCATGGCAGGCTTATTTGCGGACAAAAACACACCTGAAATTGACCGCACTTTTGCGGAAGATTTACTTTCAGCTGTAGGGAAAACCACTTGGGTGACGGATGAAGATCAAATGCATGCAATCACCGCTGCATCTGGCAGTAGCCCTGCTTATTTCTTCCAATTTTTAGAAGCCATGCAACAAGGCCTAATGGAAATGGGCTTAGATGAAAAGCAATCTCGTAAGTTGGTACAACAAGCCATGTTAGGCTCAGCTAAGTTGGTGATTGAAAATCCACAGACGGCGCTTTCCACTTTACGAGAAAATGTCACCTCAAAAGGAGGCACCACCGCAGCCGCATTAAATGTGTTCAATCAACATCAATTTAACAACATCATTAAACAAGCGATGCAGGCCTGTGTGGCACGCTCACAAGAAATGGAAAAATTATTCTAATGCAAGTTCGTCCTTTTACTTGGCTCGCCTTGAGCTTTTTGGGCTACTATTGTGCCTACGGTGTGTTTCTTCCCCTTTTCCCAGCATGGTTGAAAACGCAATCTTATAGCGAAGAAAGTATCGGCTTATTGCTTGCCTGTGCCTACATATTCCGTTTCAGCGGCGGTATTTTATTTTCCGGCTTAATAAAACGTGTTTCCCTCTTAGTAAATGGCTTACGTTATTTAGGTGTGGCTAGTGCGATTACAATGGCGTTAATTGGACTGATGTCACACAATTTCTGGCTATTGTTTATTGGACTCGCCTTGTATTCCATGGTAAATGCAGCGGGGATGCCGATTGGTGATAGCCTCGCCAGTACGTGGCAGCAACAAATTCATTTAGATTACGGCAAAGCACGCTTAATTGGTTCCTTTGCGTTTGTTGTTGGTGTCATGGTATTCGGGTATTTCGTTGGACTCGTGGGTGAACAATATATTACTTGGATGATCACGGGCATACTCGTTTTCTATAGCATTGTTCAACTACTTCATCCAAATCCAATGCCACAAGATGAGCCACAAAGTGCGGTCGAAAATTCTGTTGGATTCTTAGGCTTACTCAAAAATAAAACGACACTTCGTTTATTTATTGCTATCGCACTGATTCAAGGATCGCATGCCGCTTATTACT
>JAHZCF010000049.1 GCA_019423005.1 Haemophilus sp. | reverse complement strand
GTTTGATAATTTTCAAACGAAATTGATAAGAGTAGGACATAATCTGCACCTCAAAATAGGTGTCCAGGTTTTGGGGTGCAGATCACTTTTTTATTTATTTCGTTAGAACTGCCAATCAAATTTCATCATGACAGTACGCGGACGTCCGTAGAAATTATTCATCCCGCGAGTACGATTATAGTTATTTTCAAAGTAAGTTTTATCCGCTAAATTCGTTCCAATCAAACTGAGTTTAGCGTGGCGATTAAACTCGTACTGAATATTGGCATCAAACAGAGTATAGCCTGCTTGTTTAATGCCATATAAGCTACTTGTCGGGCTCTGTGCAGAGATACCGGCACCAATCGTCCATTTGCTACTTGGAATTCGGTAACTGGTGGCAAGTCGAAACATCTGAACAGGTGTAAAATTACTAAAGTTGTAAGGATCTTTAGCGCCTTTTGCCCGTTCATTATTAATTTCTTCTGCATTTTTATATTTACTTTTATTGTAAGTATAGCCTGCAAAAAGTTGCCAATTTTCTGTTATATTTCCAGCCAACTCCAATTCAAACCCCTTGCTAACAACGCGTCCGATTGGTTTTGCGATGGTCTGGAATGATCCAACAGCACCATTTTTGCCCGGTATATATCCAAAATCAACAACAGTACGATTTTTTTGCTCAACAGAAAATAAAGCCAAAGAGCTATTTAATTGATTATCAAAGAAAGAGCCTTTCCAACCGATTTCATAGTTTGTACCAATTAACGGAGGTAATACCGTTTTACTGGTAATATCTACGTTGTCTTGCTGTTTAAAAATCTTAGTATAACTTGCATAAAGGCTCTGCTCATTCGTCAAATCATAAGTAATACCGACATACGGTGTAAAATGATGCCCCTTCATTTTGGCAGTATAGTGCTCATTATCCTTATCAATATTTGATTGCGATTGATAGCGCGTTGCTGGTTCACCATTATAAACAGGCGTTTCTTTGCGTTGTGAGGTCTCAAAATGGGTAAACTGCATACCTCCTAATAAATGGAGGCGTTCCGTTGCATTAAAACGAGTGCTCAAAATAACTGCGTGTGTTTCATTTTTATTGAAATATTTAGCGTAGTTATAACGAGCTAAAACATGGTCATCTGGCTCCTTCAACATCTTATAAACAATTTCATTTGGATTTCCATAAGCACCATTTTTATACTTAATGTTACCGTTGCTGTCACGTTCCGGAATTTTTTGCCCATTTTTATCTAATTCATACAAAATATTACCGTCTTTATCGACTTTAATTTTATAAGCATGTTGGCAATCTGGTGTATAAAGCATATGGTCACCTTTTTCATCATGCTTGTCCCAATCCGGTTCAGGAAGATTTTTATCGGTTGGAGAATAATAATTTCCTTGCTCATTAGGAACACAACGACCGGCTAAATGCTGATGCACTTGACCAACCTCATCAATAGTACTTATACGATAACGTTTCTGAAAAATTTCAACAAAATCTGATTGAATATTTTCATGGTTATAAGCATAACCTACATAAAAATCATGGTCTCGTTCAAAAAGATTATAGTGCCCAGTTAAATTCAATTTAATCCCGTATTGTTCGTCCTTTTTAATATGTCGAATTGGTGCGAATGTAAATTTTTGATTAGTTGTACCTTTATTGTTATAAGCCCTATTATAGAGATAGTTTGAAAAACGGTTTTCTGCGTCGTTAGCAATACCTGCTTCTTGTAGTTTTTTGTCAATATATTCTTGTTTATCTTTATCAATACCAGGATCTGCCCAGTCATTACATAAAAAATCAAGACCAATATCATTCATGCATTGTTCAAAACCTTTTTTACGGGCAGCAAGCCGATCGTTTCTATATTGATTAAAGTCGCCTTGGTTAAATTGATTTTGAGCGTAATCTGCCTTACGTTGCTCGTATTCTTTCGTTGCTTGATCACGATATTCTTTTAATTTTTTAAGTGCTTGGTCTTTTGGCTCAAAAGGAATAATTTCACCTTTCTCGGTTAGAAATCCTTGCGCGTCAGAACCGGACAAACCGGCAGCATGTTCATCTTTGATAAAAAATTGCCCAACTTTTGCATCTGAATTATTTTTTGTATAGGACGCCTCAATACTAAACTCCCAATCGTTATCAAAAACAAATTTGGTATTAGCAAATAAGTTATATTTATCACCCTTCAAACGAGACCAACTCTGTCCTAAATAGGTATTTCGAGGTAGTTTTACTGGATTATTACATGCCGGACGGGAGGCAAAAGGAGCAACTTGGGGATTTTCACAAGGTAATATCACGCCAGAAAAATCCGGCACTTCATTAATTTTCTGATACATACCGCCTAAAGTTAACACGCCAACATTGCCTAAATCCACGTCAGCGACACCATAAATTAGCCCTTTTTTACCATGCACATTATCTTTAAAAGACTTTGCTTTTTCCCCTACACCAACTAAACGGGCACGAATACTATTATCTTGATTTACGCCTCCGGAAACGTCCAGTAGCGTACGGGTACTGCCTCGGTGATCGACCGTTATTTCTCCTAGGTGTTGGAATTTATCTGTAGGCCGTTTTCGAATCAAATTAATTGTGCCGCCAGGCTCAGAGTTAGACTGGGTCAATCCTGTCGCACCACGCACAACTTCAATATGATCATAAATAGCTAGATCAGTGCTAGGAGAAACGTCTATTTTGGCGGTATAACCTGAACGCCCACCTACATTAGTCGTAATACTATCTTCACCAATTTGATCTACATAAAAACCACGGGAAAGAAAACGAGTTTGTAACCCTGAATCACGTACAACATTAACCCCTGTGGTATTCTTCATTGCTTCTTCAAGAGTATGAATAGCTTTGTCATCTAATTGCTTTTTGGTAATCACACTAACAGATTGTGGCGTATCCTTACCGGAAACTTTTAGTCCAGTAGCTGTTTTCATAGACTTAATTGTATAGCTACGGCTACCCTCAGTGGTATTAGTATCAGTTTCTTCAATAACATTAATCTGCTCTAAACTGTCCTCCGTATACGCGGTTTGGCAAGTACAAAATAAAGAAATAGAAAGTAGACTAAGGCGAAAATAAGATGGGGGTGAAAGACGAGATTGATGCATTTTTGGCTCCTAAATAAGAATTATTTTTATTAAAATAATAACAATTATTATTCTTAAAGAAAAGAAAAAAGATAACCAAATGACTATTCATAAAATATCTTTTTTATACAAAAGGACAGTATGGCCTATAGAGCAAAAATATAGCTAAAAGTACCTTCAAGCTTCACTTGTGAGCCTAAAAACGGTTTATTTTGTCAGTAATACTAATAGTCAAATCAACAAAACATTACGTTAAGGCATCAATCTCAATAACACTAACACCTCATAATGCGACGTATGTGGGAACATATCGAACAGTTGGATTTTTTCCATTTGATAATGGGTCAAAGATCGCAAATCTTTGACCATGGTTTCAGCATTACAGCTGGAATACAAAATAAAGTGCGGTCGCATTTTATTGAGAAATTCGGCGAGCGATTGACCAATGCCTCGACGAGGCGGGTTGACGATAACCAAATCGGGTTTGTCTGCTTGAGCCAAGGCAAAATTTGCCGCATCTAACGATTGAAAATGAACTTGTTTCTCCAATCCGAGTTGCTGTGCCGATAGTTTCGCAGCGGCAATGGCAGAAGCGGAGATTTCAATACCGGTGAGGTGGATTTGTTGAGCCGATTTTGCGTTTGCAATGCTTTCAAGCAATGTAGTCCGAAACCGCCCACACCACAGAACAAATCCCAAAGTTGACGAATGGGCAGGTCTTTTATCCATTGTTGTGCCGTGCCGTATAACCCTTCAGCAACTTGTGGGTTGGTTTGAAAGAACCCCTGAGGGCGAATAAAAAGTGGAATCTGATTAAACCTTTCAGGTAAGGTGTGTTGTTCTGTCAAGAAAATCTCTTTTTCACCCTCGAGAATTGCGGCATTTTGCGGCTGGATATTCACGCTAATGACGGCAAGTTGCGGCAATTTTTGACGCAATCCCGCCAGTTCACGTTGAATCAACGGCAATTTGGCTTCCGAACGTAACACAAAGCGCAACATGAGTTGGTGGCTGTGTTGGCTTTCTGTCAATAAAAGATGTTTCAATTCGCCTTTTTGCTTTGCCACGTTATACGGCACAAGGCCTGCGTGTGCGATGAAATCTTTAAGAAGAGGAAAGATAGCTTGAAAATGTTGTGGATAAAGTGGGCAATCGCATAAATCCACCGCACTTTGTGGCGCCAACGGGTTCGGCAAGATCCCGAGGATTGGGCGTTCAACTGCGCCACTGACAACCATTTTGGCTTTATTACGAAACCCATCAAGGGAAGATTGAAAAGGCGCAACCCAACTCAAATGAGACGTATCTAAACCGTGCAGCTGCTGTTGCAAGTGAATGGTTTTCTGTTCTAGTTGAACGGAATACGGTAGTTCCAACCATTGACAAGAACGACAATCGCCTCGTTGATAATGTTCGCACTGAATCATATTAGTTTTTCGTTGCCAGCCATTGCTGTTGAAGTGATCTGCCCCCAAAAGTTGGACAGGTTAGTTAACTTAAATATTGAGCTTGGTATTGCACTGGGCTCAATCCTTTTAAACCAAGTTTAATTCGGTTTTGGTTGTA
>JAHZCF010000048.1 GCA_019423005.1 Haemophilus sp. | reverse complement strand
TCCCCATGTGAGAGTAGGACACCGCCAGGTACTGAATGTAGAACCCCGAGCTGAATGGCTTGGGGTTTTTTGTTTTATATAAAATATTAGAATTCATACATAAATGAGTCTAATAATGATAAAATCTTCGCCTATTTCTAGATAGCAAGCATTATGAAAAAACAGATAAGTAAGATCTTTTCCAGTGATGGCGAATTGAGTAAGAATATCAAAGGATTTAAGCCACGAGCAGAACAGCTCGAAATGGCTCAATCAGTAGGATATGCTATCCAAAATAAGAGACCGCTTGTTGTAGAAGCTGGAACGGGTACTGGAAAGACTTTTGCTTATTTGGCGCCGGCACTTATTGCAGGAAAAAAAACAATCATTTCAACCGGCTCTAAAAATCTACAAGATCAACTTTTTTCAAGAGATCTACCTGCCATAAAAAAAGCCTTAAATTATTCTGGAAAAATTGCGTTATTGAAAGGACGATCCAATTATTTGTGTTTGGAGCGTCTGGATCAAGTTATTGCTCAAGGTGTGCTTGGGGATAAATCTGTTTTAGCCGATTTAAGTAAAGTAAGAAAATGGAATAATGCGACGAAAACAGGTGATTTGACCGAATGTATTGAATTGGCTGAAGATAGCCCAATTTTGCCTCAATTGACGAGCACGGCAGAAAGTTGTTTGGGAACAGATTGTCCTAACTACGCTGAATGCTATGTCGCACAAGCTCGTAAAAAAGCGCTAAATGCGGATCTTGTCATAGTAAATCATCATCTTTTCTTTGCTGATATGGCTGTAAAAGAAAGTGGTTTTGGTGAGCTTATTCCCAATGCAGAAGTTATTATTTTTGATGAAGCACATCAACTTCCCGATATAGCAAGCCAGTACTTTGGCCAATCATTAACATCTCGCCAGCTATTTGATTTATGTAAAGATATCAATATTGTTTATCGTACAGAATTGAAAGATATGCCGCAACTTGGCACAACTGCAGATACCTTGCTTAAAGTCATTCAGGATTTCCGTCTTCTTCTTGGTGAGGGAAATCAGCGAGGAAATTGGCGTGAGCTATTTAAGCAAAGTGCGGTCAAAAAATCGGTTGAATTATTACAAGAAAAAATTGAGTTTCTTTCTGAAGTGATCAAGATTGCATTAGGTCGCTCTCAGACTTTGGATAGTATTTTTGAACGCACTGAAAGTATCAAGAATCAATTAATTCGTCTTTGTGATACGACCATTGTTGGCTATTGTTATTGGTACGAAAGTATGGGGCGACAATTTGGTTTACATATTACGCCACTCACTGTCGCAGATAAATTTGGCGAACAGCTAAATAATAAAGACGCTGCTTGGATTTTCACCTCAGCCACTCTTGAAGTCGGTGGCACTTTTAATCATTTCTGTCAGCGACTTGGAATTGAGGAGGCAGAACAAAAAATTCTTCACAGTCCTTTTGATTATCCTAATCAATCGCTACTTTGTGTACCACGTTATTTACCGGCAACAAATCAAAATAATACGTTGCAATCTCTTGGTGACGTGTTGTTGCCTATCATTGAAGCGAATAAAGGGCGATGCTTTGTGCTTTGTACTTCCTATTTAATGATGAGAGGCTTGGCAGAGTATTTTAGAGAAAATAGTGAGCTTTCTATCTTATTACAAGGTGAAATGCCTAAAGCAAAATTACTCGAACAATTTATTCATGAACCCCATAGTGTGCTAGTTGCTACTTCTAGCTTTTGGGAAGGCGTGGATGTCCGTGGTGATGCACTTTCCTTAGTCATTATTGATAAATTGCCTTTTACTGCACCAGATGAACCTTTATTAAAAGCACGCATTGAAGATTGCCGATTACAAGGAGGTGATCCATTTAATGATATACAGATCCCTGAAGCGGTTATTACGCTGAAACAAGGTGTAGGGCGCCTAATTCGAGATGTAACAGATCGTGGTGCGGTAATTATTTGTGATAATCGTCTTGTTATGCGAAATTACGGTGAAACCTTTCTAAAAAGTTTACCTAATTCAACCCGTACCCGAGATCTCAACAAAGTGGTACAATTCTTACAAAATGAGAAAATGGATTAATAATGAAAAATATCACCTTATTAGCACTTGATACTTCAACAGAAGCCTGTTCTGTTGCACTTTGGCATAAAGGCGAAAAAACATATTTAGATGAATTAGCGCAACGTACACACACAAAACGTATTCTTCCAATGATTGATGAGTTACTTGCCAATTCAGGTATCAATTTGAAGCAAGTAGATGCGTTAGCATTTGGACGCGGTCCTGGTAGTTTTACTGGTGTTCGTGTTGGTGCAGGGATTGCTCAAGGGCTTGCATTTGGTGCTGATTTACCTGTTATTGCGGTATCAAATTTAACAGCAATGGCTCAGGCTGCATTTGAATTACATCAAGCTGAAAATGTGGTAGCTGCCATTGATGCGAGAATGAATGAAGTTTATTTTTCTCAAGTAAAACGAGAAAAAGTGCGGTCAGAATTGGGTGAGTTTTTTCAATGGAACCCCGTTATTGAAGAACAAGTTTGCCAACCAGAAAAAGTGCTTGAGCAGCTTTCAGATTTATCTGCATACCGAGTCGGAACAGGTTGGGCTGCGTATCCTCAATTTAGAGAAAGTGGCTTAGAAGGAAGTGATATTATTTTACCTTCTGCACAATATATGCTTGAGCTTGCTTTAACAGATTATATGCAGAATAAAGTCATATCTGACTTAGAGATTGAGCCTGTTTATTTGCGCAATGAAGTAACTTGGAAAAAATTACCTGGGCGTGAATAATTTTCAAAAAGGAGTTGAAGATGAATAAAAAAACGATCTTAGTTTTGACCGCACTTTCAGCCGCATTAGTGGGATGTGTCAATGCACCAAAAGGGCTGGAAAAAGAGCAGTTTACTTTAAAATCATTATCTTCAATTCAACCGAGTGATTATAGCTGTCAGTGCAAATCAATTCGTTTAGGTGGAAAAGTATTAACCGCACAAGCCTTGTCGAATAAAACTAAAATTGAAGTATTAAGCTATCCAGTTTATTCAACCTCAGCAAAACCGATGATTGATGAACAACCTAATGGACGTTTTATTACTTATCTTGATGGTTTTGTTGAGCCTGAAAGTTTAAAAGACCAATTTATTACAATTGGCGGCACCTTATTGAAAACAGAACAAGGCAAGGTTGATCAGGCAAGCTACACTTACCCTGTAATTCAAACCAATCATTATCGTGTCTGGAAGCTTTCTCAAAGCTATTATTATCCAGATGATATGTGGGATGATTGGGGCTTTTTTGGTCGACGACCATATTATTGGTATGGCGAGCCTGAAATTCGCTATTATCTCTACTAACTAAATGATAAAATTAAGAAAATTTTCCAAAGAATAAGGATAAAAAATGGAAAAAGTTTGGTTTCAAAATTATCCAGAAGGTTCACCCACCACGCTGGATACCTCAAAATATGATTCGATTCTCGATATTTTAGATAAAGCAATTCGTGAGCATCCAGACCGTCCTGCTTATATCAATATGGGACAAGTGCTGACTTTTCGCAAATTAGAAGAGCGAAGCCGTGCATTTGCTGCATATCTACAAAATGAATTGAAATTAAAACGTGGCGATCGTGTTGCTCTCATGATGCCTAATTTATTGCAATATCCTATTGCGCTTTTCGGTATCTTACGTGCGGGCCTAGTTGTCGTAAACGTGAATCCACTTTACACCCCACGTGAATTAGAACATCAGTTACAAGACAGCGGTGCAACGGCGATTGTTGTTGTTTCAAACTTCGCTTCAACCTTGGAAAAAATCGTGTTTAACACTAAAGTAAAACATGTAATTTTGACAAGAATGGGTGATCAGCTTTCTTTTGGTAAGCGTAATTTGGTCAATTTTGTTGTGAAATACGTCAAAAAGTTAGTGCCAAAATATAAATTACCGAATGCAGTGACTTTCCGTGAAGTGTTAAGTATTGGTAAATATCGCCAATATGTTCGTCCACAAGTGGATCGTGAAGATTTAGCTTTCTTACAGTATACAGGCGGTACAACAGGTGTTGCCAAAGGTGCAATGCTGACACATGGCAATATTATTACCAATATTTTTCAAGCTAAGTGGATTGCAGAGCCATTTATTGGCGATCATGCGAAGCAACGCATTGCTGTACTGGCTTTACCGCTTTATCATGTTTTTGCCTTAACGGTAAACTGTTTACTCTTCTTAGAGCTTGGCGTTACTGCGCTCTTAATTACGAACCCACGTGATATTGATGGCTTTGTTAAAGAGCTCAAAAAATACCGCTTTGAAGCGATTACAGGGGTAAATACCTTGTTTAATGCGCTACTTAATAATGAAAATTTCAAAGAAGTGGATTTTTCACGATTAAAACTTTCTGTTGGCGGCGGTATGGCAATCCAACAATCGGTCGCAACGCGTTGGCATGATTTAACTGGCTGTAACATCATTGAGGGTTATGGTATGACAGAATGCTCACCACTTATCGCAGCTTGTCCGATTAATGTGGTGAAACACAATGGTACAATTGGTATACCAGTGCCAAATACCGATATTAAAATTATCAAAGATGATGGCTCGGAAGCACAACTTGGTGAAGCTGGAGAGCTTTGGGTTAAAGGTGAACAAGTCATGCGTGGTTATTGGCAACGTCCAGAAGCGACTGCTGAAGTGCTTCAAGATGGTTGGATGGCAACGGGTGATATCGTCATTATGGACGAGAGCTATAGCCTCCGTATTGTTGACCGCAAAAAAGACATGATCTTGGTTTCAGGCTTTAATGTTTATCCAAATGAAATCGAAGATGTGGTGATGCTAAATTATAAAGTCGCTGAAGTCGTTGCTATCGGTGTGCCACATGAAGTGTCGGGAGAAACCATCAAAATCTTCGTCGTGAAGAAAGATGATAGCCTCACGCGTGATGAATTACGCCAACATTGCAGACAACATCTCACGGGTTATAAAGTCCCGAAAGATATTGAGTTTCGGGATGAATTACCGAAAAGTAATGTAGGCAAAATTTTACGACGCGTACTGCGTGATGAAGAAATAGCAAAACGCTCACAACATTAATTTAATCAGGGATATGTGTTCATATCCCTGTTTAGTCTTTACCTCTATTTGAAAATACATCCTATTACAATGATAAAAGAATGCCAAAATCAACCGCACTTTACATTAATTCAAAATAATGAAGAGCTCGCTCAGGTTTGTCAGTTAGCGCGTCAGCAAAGTGCGGTCGCTTTAGATACTGAATTTATGCGGGTATCGACCTATTATCCTAAATTAGGATTAATTCAACTTTATGATGGTGAACGAGTTTCATTAATCGATCCTTTATCCATTACTGATTTTTCACCTTTTGTGGAATTATTACGCGATCAGCAGGTGACAAAAATTTTGCATGCTTGTAATGAAGATTTATTGGTTTTCTTGCAAGAGTTTGATGCACTTCCGCAACCTATGATGGATACGCAAATTATGGCACGTTTTCTAGGTTTTGCTAATTCAGCGGGCCTAGCCAAACTTGTGTTACATTATTTAAGCATTGAAATGGATAAAGGGGCAACGCGTACAAACTGGCTAAAACGCCCACTTTCACCCGTTCAGCTACAATATGCTGCAGGGGATGTATGGTATCTCTTGCCGGTCTATCAAAAAATGCAAATAGAATTAGCGAAATCACCTTGGCTTCAAGCGGTAATTGATGATTGCCAGCTTGCGATCTCGAAAACCTGTAAATTAGACGATCGCGATCCAAACAAAGCCTATTTAGAGATTCCGAATGTTTGGAAATTGAATCCGCTCGAATTAGCGCGTTTACAGCTATTAGCCAAATGGCGACAAGAAACCGCAATGGCACGAAATTTAGCCCTTTCTTATGTGGTTAAATCAGACAACCTTTGGAAAGTGGCAAAAAACAATCCTCGCAATACATCAGAAATGTTAGCGCTTGGCTTATCTGAAAATGAAGTCCGTGTGCGTGGCAAAAAAATGCTTCAATTGCTAGCACAAAGCCGCCGAATTTCACCTTATGATTACCCTAAGCGTTTAGTGCGTATTGTGGATGATCCTCGTTATAAAAAGGCAATTCGATTGTTACAAGAAAAAGCTTATGAACTGACCCCAAAAGGATTAACCCTCGATATTCTAGCCAGTAAACGGAATTTAGAAGATATTATTAAATGGGTTTGGCTAAAAAATGAAGATATGACCAAACAGCCTGATTTACTTTTAGGGTGGCGAAGAGAGATTGGCTTGAAGCTGGTTGAATACTTAAAATCCGTAGAGTAGTCATTAAAAATAATCTTAAAAATAACCGCACTTTGAATCATAAAAAGTGCGGTTATTTTTTTATTTATAGGTATCGTTTCTATAAAATGTGATTTATTTCACAAATCTGACTAAAATGTTCAACTTTTTTCTTGTTTATTGCTTCATTTTAAGTAAAATGCTTGAAGTTTTATTATGTAAGGTAATAACTAGTTGAAATCCATTATTTTTTTGTGGTTATTTGCTTGGTGAATTTCATTTATTTCCCTACATAAATTAAGGAATAATTTATTTTGCTTTGTTTTGATTTGATGTTTAATTAAGAAATATAAGCTAAGTAAGTTATTTTACTTTTCAATGATTATCTATTTGTTATTAATATAAGAGGACTTTCTATGAAACCTATCTTTAAAACTACCGCACTTGCGGCCTTTGTGGCTCTTTCTTTGACAGCCTGTGGCAGCTCATCGGGTTCTAATGACTCCAATTCAATTGTATCTCAAGTTGAAGTACAAAAAGCGAAAACGTCAGAGCAAGCAAAACGTAT
Source organism: Haemophilus sp. (assembly GCA_019423005.1). Taxonomy (GTDB): domain Bacteria; phylum Pseudomonadota; class Gammaproteobacteria; order Enterobacterales; family Pasteurellaceae; genus Haemophilus_D. The sequence continues at coordinate 4,311 of JAHZCF010000048.1, read as the reverse complement.
TGCAGAGAATTTAAAAGACAGTGCGAATAAAGCAAAATCAGCTGCAGAACAAGCAAAAAATGCAGCTAAAAAAGCAAAAACCTTAGCAGATAAATCTCAATCTGAAGTAGATGCGTTGAAGAAAAGTATCTCATCAACAACAGATGCAACTAAAAAAGCCGCATTAGAGAAAAGTTTAAAAGCGAAAGAAACCGCATTAGAAAGTGCTAAAAAAGCATTATCTGATGCCCAACAAAAAGCAGAAGAAGCGCAAAAATCTTTAGATGCGCATAACGCTGCAGTAGCAAAAGCGAATAACCAAGTCATCGAGTTACAAAAAGCAGAAGCTAAAGCGAAGGCAGATGCTGAAGCGAAAGCAAAAGCCGAGGCAAAAGCCAAAGCGGAAGCTGAAGCGAAGAAAAAAGCAGAAGAGCAAAAACGCTTAGAAGAAGAGGCGAAAAAGAAAGCTGAAGAAGCGAAAAAAGCCAAAGATAAAGCAGAAAAAGATCGCTTAGAAAAAGAAGCAAAAGAAAAAGCTGAAGCTGCTAAACGAGCAGAAGCGGAGAAAAAACGCTTAGAAGAAGAAGCGAAGAAAAAAGCAGACGCAGCTAAACGAGCTGAAGAAGAGAAAAAACGTTTAGAAGAAGAGGCGAAGAAAAAAACAAATAAACCGGTTGTTACGCCAACTGTTCCAACACCTACAACTGGAACAGACTTTAACTCGACCAAAATAGTACATGGTAAAGAGTGGCGTTATATTGATATGGGGAAAAATAAAGATCCTTGGGGCCCTAGTAATGGTGAATACACTTATGCACCAGAATCTCTGAGTAATCTTCCGCCTCATGTAAATCTCCCTGATGGCTCAGGTGTTGTTAATTTTAATAAATTGTCAGGTAATAAATTAGGCAAGTTCTCTGGTAAAGCAACCGATCAAGATTATGTTGTTTTTGATGAAGCGGCTAGAAATGGTATGAATTATATGTTCGTCAATCAACCATATTCAACCTACGGCGTGCTTTATACCCCAACAGCAGAAGATCCAAAACGACTTGCTACAAGACACGTAGCTTTTGTGAGAGTGAACGAGGATGGAAGTAAATTCACGGGTAATGCAACTTATAAAGGTGGTGTAATTGCTCAGATTGGTGCTTATGAACGTAAAGCAGATGAATGGTCTGAGGGGGAAAAAGATAAAATTACCTATGATAGAAAAGAAATGATAAAAGATGACGGCTCTGTCACGGTTAATGTCAAAATGAATGGAACAACCGGAAAGCCAATGATGGATGGTGTCATTAATAGTAAAGCCATTGGTCAAATTAAATTAGGTACTCAGGAAGTACTAGATCAATCTGCTCATATTGGTTATCCAGATCCAGTAATTATAAGAAAGAATAACCATGAGGCTAGAGGAGTAGCTGTTCATGCTAAAACAACTGGACAATATGCCGCAACATTTGGTGGTAAAAATTATTCAGAGGTTGTAGGTATAGTAGGGTTAGAAAAATTTGTCAGCCACGGGACTATTGATAAAAATGACCATACTGAGGGTTTAGGTGAAATTAAAGAGGGTGGTAAGACATATGTCATTGAAAAATATCAAGCTACTTTCGGTGCTAAAAAATAACCCTTTCTTTTAATCACGTTCTGCCGCCGTTGTGCGGCAGATTTTTCTGATAAAGTATAATGAAAAAATATAGTTTCTTTTTACTCGCCTTATTTCCAACCTTGGCAATTTCTGCTCCGTCGCCGGAATTAAGCACAGAAATTGATAAACAAGTAAAAATTGCTGAGCCTGAAAAACAGCGAGAAAATCTACCGCACTTAACGGAAGAACAGTCCTACTCAACACGAATTAGTCGTGAAGAATTAGAGCAAAACCAGCCACTCACCACTCAATTATTATCACAGGCGATTTATTCTCGTGATGCTGATTTAATTGAGAAATTATTAGAAGTGTATCAAACCTTTCCTGAGCAAGATCCGATTTTAGTGCTATTTGCACAAGGAAAAGTGGCGGCATTAAATGATGATCAGGCAACTGCCATTGATAAATATCGTGAAGTGTTGGCACAAAATCCTAATTTAAATCCGGTGCGTATTGAGCTTGCAATCGCTTTGTTTAATCAGAAACAAGATGGTGCAGCAAAAGCTCAATTTGACAAAGCTAAAACAGCAGAAGATTTACCAACACCGGTGATGGAACTCATTGACACTTATTTATCTGCGTTGAATGAGCGTGATAGCTGGAATGTGGATATCGCCTTTAATTATGTGCGAGAGACAAACGTGAATAATGTGGGCAGTGGTAAGCAAGTTATGCTTGCAAATGGGGGCGTTCTGACTCGAGCCGATGATATGATGCCACAAAGTGCTCATGGGCTTGCATATTCTTTAGATATTTCTCGTGACTTTAATTTATGGGGTTCGAATTATCTTTCAGTCGGTAATGAGTTTTTTGGTAAAAGCTATTGGGATAATCATGAATATGACGATCTTTCTAATCGTACATTTCTTGGTTATGCCTATAAAACTGCAAAACAAACTTTCCGCTTAAAACCTTTTTATGAAAAACGTTGGTATGGCGGTGAAAGTTATCGCTGGGGAAATGGTGTTCGTTTAGAACTCACACATTGGCTTAATCCAAATTGGCAAATTGCTTTGGCAGGTGAGTTTGCTAAACAGCGTTATTTCGATAGCGAAGTATTAAATGGTAATAATAAGCTCGTTTCTGCCACCTTATTATGGATGCCTAATCCTAAACGCTTTTTCTATTTAGGTTCTGATTTTTCTGCGGAGAGAACCTTAGTTCGCCAATATTCTTCAGACAGCAAAAGTTTGCGTCTAGGCTGGGGACAAGAATGGAACTGGGGGATATCTTCGCGTTTAGGACTTTCTTTAACACAACGTGAGTACAAAGATATTGCCAAACTTGCAAATGTTGATTTGTTTTCTTTTGGAAAAATTCGTAAAGACAAAATCTACGGTGTAAATTTAAGTCTTTGGAAACGAGATTGGCACTTGTGGGGTATTACGCCGAAAGTCGTATTCAGTTGGAAGAAACAAGATAGTAATATCCCAGAAATGTATTCTTATACCCAAAAGAATGTCAATCTGATTTTTGAAAAAACGTTTTAGTCGTAAATAAGAAGTTATTTCTAAAATAATTCTAAAAATAACCGCACTTTGAGTTATCAAAAGTGCGGTTATTTTCTTTAGTGTTTTACAACAAAGACTTTAATTAAGCTTGAGTTGCTTGGATTGCGGTTAATGCGATGGTGTAGATGATATCATCTACTAATGCACCACGAGATAAGTCATTAACCGGTTTACGCATACCTTGAAGCATTGGACCTACAGCCACTAAATCTGCAGAACGTTGTACCGCTTTATAACCGATGTTACCTGCGTTGATATCAGGGAATACAAACACGTTTGCTTGACCAGCCACTTTAGAGTTTGGTGCTTTAGAAGCGGCCACATCTTTCATTACCGCCGCATCGTATTGTAATGGACCGTCGATTAATAAATCAGGACGTTTTTCTTGCGCAATGCGAGTTGCTTCTTTTACTTTCTCTACAGATTGACCAGAACCAGAAGTACCGGTTGAGTAAGAAAGCATTGCGACTTTCGGATTTAAACCAAATGCTTTTGCAGATTCAGCAGATTGGATTGCGATTTCAGCCAGTTGTTCAGCGGTTGGCTCTGGGTTTACTGCACAGTCACCATACACTAATACTTGGTCTGGTAATAACATGAAGAATACAGACGAGATAATTGAGCTACCTGGTGCTGTTTTGATGATTTGCATCGGTGGACGAATGGTATTTGCAGTGGTGTGAACGGCACCAGAGACTAAACCATCTACTTCGCCCGCTTCTAACATCATCGTACCTAATACAACGGTGTCTTCTAATTGCGCACGTGCTTGTTCTTCCGTTAAACCTTTAGATTTACGTAATTCAACTAAACGAGCAACGTAGTTTTCACGTACGTCAGCTGGATTGATGATCGTTACGTCAGCACCTAAAGTCACGCCTTGTTCTGCAGCAACTTTTTTCACTGATTCAGGATCCGCTAATAATACCGATTTTGCGATACCACGTTCAGCACAGATTGCTGCCGCTTTAACAGTACGAGGTTCATCACCTTCTGGTAATACGATGGTTTTACCTGCTTTGCGTGCTAAATCAGTTAATTTAAAACGGAATGCTGCTGGAGAAATACGTGCTTCACGAGAAAGTGGTGCAGAGATTGCATTCGCTAATGCTTGAGCATCTAAGGTTTTAATTTTGCCTGCTTGTGCACCAAATACACCTAAGATGTCAG
>JAHZCF010000047.1 GCA_019423005.1 Haemophilus sp. | reverse complement strand
TGGTTTCATAAAGGATTGTCATTGTTGAGAACACCACAAACAATGCACTGATCCCGACCGCTAGTGCTGGAATTTGGAAGAAGAAACTTGCCACAATCCCTAACAATAACACGATAAATAATGAGAAAATTGCGGTAGAAAGGAAAGACATATCTTTCTTCGTTGTTAGCACGTAAGCTGAACAAGCAAAGAAGACGATGGCTGTACCTGCAAATGCAAGCATAATCAAATCTTCCATTCCTCTCGCCACATACATATTTAAAATTGGTCCAATGGTATAGCCCATAAACCCAGTGAATGCGAATGCAGCCAAGATTCCCCACGCACTATTTGCTAAACGGTTTGTCACAAAAAGTAAACCGTAAAAGCCCACGAGCAATACGATAAGGTTTGGATAAGGCAAGTTTAAGCTCATAGAGATATAAGCAACAACTGCCGAAAATGCCATCGTTAATCCCAATAAGAAATAGGTATTACGTAGCACTTTGTGTGTGCTAAGTAGTGATTCTTCCTGTGAATTAACCACAATGCGAGATTGCATAAAAGCTCCTTATTTTACAAAGAATAAAATTGATGAAACATCACTTCGTAAAGTAAGGGCTATAGGTCAAAAAGTCAATGGTAAATCAAGAATTTGTTTTAATTTTTAAATTTAGGAAGGTAAAAGTGCGGTCAACTTTTAAAGTTATTTTTTATATGCGTTATAGTGAATAAATTAACTTACTCAACAAGCTGAATTACATTATAATGAGCATTCTATTTACTCCACATCATGGACATTATATGAACAGCAAAAAATCTTATCTCGCTATTTTTGGCATCATTCTCGCAGTTGGATTGATGGCATCAGCGTTTATCTTAGGTAATCAATTTAAAAATTTACGCCAGACCGGCTCTATTTCAGTTAAGGGCTTGGCAGAAAGCCATTACACCTCAACACAAGGAACATGGGTTATTCGTGTAAGCGGTTGGGGTCCAACATATAATGATGCAATGGCAGCGAATCAGAAAAACTTAAATGAAGCCGTTCGTTTCCTTAAAGCACAAGGTTTCACTGATGAAAATCGAGAAATCACCGAATTAGATGTATCTACTCATACTGACTATTATGAAAATGAAAAAGGTGAAACCAAAAGTA
>JAHZCF010000046.1 GCA_019423005.1 Haemophilus sp. | reverse complement strand
ATACCAATAGGCCCCAAGCCTTTACATTGGATAACGGTCACTACACCAGAAATTAAAAGCGCAGCATTAACTAATGTAATGGTATCTTCGGTCGGTAATTTTAAGACGTTACCAATGACCAGTGGTACGGCAATAATTCCCCCGAGTGCAGCAAGTAAATGTTGTGCCGCAAGGAGTAAACTCAATCCGAAAGGTGGTTTGTCTTCCACCGTGTAAAGCAGGTTGTTATTCATTTGGTTTCCCTAAGTAAAAAAATTGTGCGAATTATACGTTAATTTTGATTTGAGGCAAACGTTTGCGTAAATAAAATAAAAAAGTGCGGTTAAAAATCATCTTGTTTTTAACCGCACTTATTCGATTTTAAAGGTTACATCCAGAAGATATAAGCAACTGTCCCGATAATTAGCATACAGGTTAAATCAATAAATTTACCTACTCGGATCATTTCGGATTGTTTAACAAAACCTGTCGCGTATACAATCGCATTTGGTGGGGTACCAACCGGCATCATAAAGGCACAAGATGCACCAAGACCGATAATCATCGCAAAACCAAGCGGAGGCATATTCAGTGCTTGTGCGATGGAAATAAAGATTGGGACAAGCAATGCCGCACTTGCAGTATTTGACGTAAACTCAGTCAAGCAGACAATAAAGGCCGCAACAATTAATGCCATCACATAGTAGTGTCCCCCTTCAATAATGAAGACAATACCATCCGCCATTATTTTGCTTGCACCAGAATGGGTAAGCACAGAACTTAAGGTTAAGCCGCCACCAAAGAGGAACAACACTCCCCATTCTGTATTGTCTTGTACTTCTTTCCAACTTGCGATTCCGGTCACACAGATGACAATTGCAGCTGAGAGCGCAACCATACTGTCAAAACTGCCAATCGGTTTTGGTAGCCCTAATAATTGAGAAAGAATAGGGTTAATGTAGCCACCAAAAATCCAAAGAATCGCCACTGTGATAAAAATGATTAAGGTTAAAATACGTTGTTTGGTCATGTGAATTTTTTCAAATTCAGCAGCAAAACGAAGGCTTAATTTGGGTTTAAAAACAAGATATAGCCAACCAATAATAATCGGGAATAAAACTAACATGACTGGCGTACCGTACATTAACCAGTCTGCAAAACCTAAATGAAGTTGAGATGCTGCAATGGCATTCGGCGGGCTACCTACAAGGGTTCCCATGCCACCGATGGTAGCACTATAAGCAATGCCTAATAATACAAATACATAAGTATTGTGATCTTTATTACGGTCTAACTGACTTAAAATAGTCATTGATAGTGGGATCATCATTGCAGCAGTAGCGGTATTGCTCATCCACATGGACAAAAATGCTGTTGCGACGAATAAATAGAGTACAGCAACAGATAACCGCCCCCGCGCTAACTGCATGATTTTATTAGCGATCATTTGGTCGATCTTTTGCACATTTAATGCTGTTGCAAGTGCAAAACCACCAAAGAATAAAAAGATAGTTGGATCTGCAAAGGCTACGAGGGCTTCGCGACTATCAGCTAATCCTAATAGAACAGATAGAATTGGAACGAATAATGCAGTGATGGTTACACTAACTGCTTCGGTGAGCCATAGAATGGCCACAAATGCGAGTAAAGATAATCCTTTATTCGCAGCAGATTCAAAAGGAAGTGTATTGAGTAGAATAAAAAAGAGAGCTACATCAGAAAGGAATATAATAGTTTGTTTATTCCATGTTTTTCGCTGAGATTTTGTGACAGATATTACTTGCATATTTTTTCCTATATTTTTTAAGGCTGGCGATTGTAGCATAACAGGCCTCAGTCAGAAAATAAGGCATACTAAAAATTGATTAGTATTAAAGAAAAGTGCGGTCAAAATCAGGAGATTTTTGACCGCACTTCATTAATTAAATATCAATTTAGCGAGATAAATTAACGAGATAAAATCGCTTTCACTTGCTTTTGTAATGTTGTAACTATCTCTTGTTCAAACCATGGATTTTTCTTGAGCCAAATTTGGTTGCGTGGAGAAGGGTGAACGAGCGGGAGAAAGTGAGGGAGAAAATCACGGAAATGATGAACAGTCTCCGTTACATTAAGGTTATTTTCTGGCAAATAGTATTTTTGTGCATATTGTCCAATGAGAATCGTCAGCTCAATATTGGGTAAATTAGCAAGAATTGCTGGATGCCATTTTTCCGCAAAACCTTTGCGCGGTGGTAAATCACCGGATTTTCCTTTGCCTGGATAATAAAAATCCATTGGAATCACGGCAAACATACCCGAATGGTAAAAGGTATCGCGATCCACACCTAGCCATTCACGTAGGCGATCACCGCTTTTATCGTTCCAATATAAACGACTTTCTTGGGCTTTAATTCCTGGGGCTTGTCCGACAATATTAATACGAGCTGTGGTTGGTGCGGCAAAAAGCGGTTCAATGCCTTGTGAAGTAAAAGATTGATTGTCGGGATCTTGCATAATGGATTGAGTGATTTGTGTAAGTGTTGGCATGGTACTTCCTTATTTATTGAAATAAAAATAGCTCACTTTTGATGAGCTATTTTATCATAATCAATGTTGCGAATTATAGGTGTTTCACTCGACGTTTTACTTCTTCCTGTTTGCCCGCATTAAATGGACGAGCATCAGGACTGCCGAGATAACCACAAACCCGTCGGGTCACGGAGACTTTTGCACTGTCATGATTACCGCATTTCGGACAGACAAAGCCTTTACTTGTGCAATTAAACTCTCCTGTAAAACCACATTCATAACATTCATCAATTGGCGTGTTGGTGCCGTAATAAGGCACGCGATCGTAGCTATAATCCCATACATCTTCGAGTGCTTTCAGGTTATGTTGAATATTTGGGTATTCGCCATAACAGATAAAGCCGCCACTCGCTAATTCAGGATAAGGCATTTCAAAGTCTAATTTATCGTATGGATTCACTTTTTTCTCTACATCTAAATGATAGCTGTTAGTGTAGTAGCCTTTATCAGTAACGCCTTCAATCACACCAAATTGTTTGGTATCTAAACGACAGAAGCGATCGCACAAGTTTTCACTTGGTGTGGAATAAAGGCTAAATGCATAGCCAGTTTCTTTCTGCCATTGTTTGACCGCTTCGCTTAAACGACGCACAATTGCGATGCCTTTTTCGCGTAGTTGTTCATCGTCAAAAATATGCCCTTGTTTATACAGCGCATTGATGGTTTCGTGAATGCCAATATAGCCTAAAGAAATTGATGCTCGGCCATTTTTGAAAATATCCGCAACCTTATCATCAGCTTTTAATCGAACGCCGCAAGCACCTTCCATATAGAGAATTGGCGCGACACGAGCTTTGGTATTTTCTAAGCGAGCAATACGGGTAAGTAAGGCCTTCTTCGCAAGAGCTAAGCGTTCATCTAAAGTGCGGTAGAATTTTTCTTCATTTCCTTGTGCTTCAAGAGCAATGCGAGGAAGGTTCAAACTCACCACGCCTAAATTATTGCGACCATCATGTACTTCATGGCCGTTTTCTTCATAGGCACCTAAGAAGCTACGACAACCCATTGGGGCTTTGAACGAACCAGTGACTTTAACCACTTGATCATAGTTTAAAATATCTGGATACATGCGTTTTGAAGCGCATTCTAAAGCCAGTTTTTTAATGTCATAGTTCGGATCTTGTTCGTTTTGGTTCACGCCTTTTTTAATGGTAAAGACCAGTTTAGGGAAGACGGGGGTTTTGTGATTTTTACCTAAACCACGAATACGGTTTTTCAAAATCGATTGTTGAATTAAACGTTCTTGCCAACTAGTGCCTAAGCCAAAACCAAAGGTAACAAATGGCGTTTGACCATTTGACGTATGGAGCGTATTAACTTCATATTCAAGGGATTGAAATGCATCAAAACATTCTTTTTCAATTAATGCTTTCGCATAACCGTCTGCATCTGGAATTTGCCATTGTGCAGCATTTTTCAAATGTTTTTCAAAACTGAGTTGAACATAAGGCGCAAGCACTTCATCAATACGATTAATGGTTGTACCGCCATAAATATGGCTGGCGACTTGAGCAATAATTTGTGCGGTAACGGCTGTTGCTGTGCCAATAGATTTAGGCGGCTCAATTTCGGCATTGCCCATTTTAAAACCATGCGAAAGCATGCCTTTTAGATCAACGAGCATGCAGTTAAACATCGGGAAAAATGGCGCATAATCTAAGTCGTGATAGTGGATTTCTCCTTTTTCATGAGCTTCAACAACATCTCTTGGCAGAATATGACGTTTGGCATAGTGTTTTGCCACAATACCCGCTAGTAAATCACGTTGGGTAGGGATAACTTTCGCATCTTTATTGGCGTTTTCATTAAGCAATTCCACATTGCTTTGCTCAATCAGCCCTTCAATTTCTTTGGTTAATTGGCTACGTTTTTCTCGAGCAAGATCACGATCATGACGATATTCAATATAAGCACGTGCAATTTGTGGATACTTACTTGTCATTAAGTGATTTTCAACAATTTTTTGAATCTGGTTGATATCAATTTCATGCTGATAATGACTAAAAATTTCAGTATTAATCTGCTGGCTCAGATCATGGATATACATGTCATCAACAATATTGACCGCACTTGCTGCTTTTTTGATTGCATTAGTAATACGTTGTAGGTCAAACCCAATTCGTGAACCATCACGCTTAATCACGAAGAAAGCGTTCATTTTATGACTCCTGTAAGGTAGCTATGAAAAAAATTGAAAGCACTATATATAGTTTTATTTAATAGATCAACACACAATATATAGTGTTATTTTGTTTTTTTGATGGGTAAAATTGAGTTGAAACCTTGATAAATCTAGAAATCAAGAGTGTTTTTGTTGAGAATTATTCTCAAATTATTTTTTTATAAATTTGATCTGAATCAAGTTTTTTGGCAATAAAAAACGGACGAAAAATCGTCCGCTCTTTAAGTCATAGAAAAGAAATTAAGCTGCAACCATTACCATAGCTGGGCGAATCACACGACCATTTAAGGTATAGCCTTTTTGTAAAACGGTGGTGATTTGGTTGCTTTCAAACCCTTCAGCTGGTTGCATAGAGATGGCTTGGTGGAGATCCGGGTTAAAGGTTTCACCCACTGCACCAACAGGTTCGACACCAAAGCGAGAAACCGTTGAGAGTAACTCTTTTAAAGTCAGCTCAACACCAGCGAATAGGGCTTTGATGTTTTCATCTTCCTTATTAGCAGGCGTTGCAAGCGCACGCTCTAAGTTATCAATGGTATTTAAGATATCTTTTGAGAATTTTTCGAGCGCAAATTTATGTGCTTTTTCGATGTCTTGTTCGCTGCGGCGACGCATATTGTCAATTTCAGCACGCGTGCGAAGCAATAAATCTTGCTCTTTTTTAGAGGTTTCTTCTACTTGTGCTTTTAATTGTTCTTCAAGTTCTTGTACACGGGCAATCGCTTCTTTTAACGGATCTTCCGTTGCGGTGGTTTCCTGCTGAACTTCTTCAACAAGTTCTTCATTTTCATTTAAGTTTTGTGCTTGTTCTGACATCTTTTTCTCCATTTATCAAAAATTAGTGCTATTTTAGCAAAACTGAATTGCTATGTAATATAATGGCTAAAATTTTAAATTCAAGTGCGGTCAAAAATCAGGAAGTCTGTACTTGGGAGCAATCATAGTTATGGATGAATTAGTCAAATCATTTAAAACCATCGCCTTGATGGGAAAACCACGTCGCGACATTAATTTGCAAATGCATAAAAACTTGTATCAGTGGCTGAAAGAGCGAGGATATCAAGTTTTAGTCGAAAAAGAAGTGGGTGAAAAATTTGGTTTACCGGAAGAGGTGTTAGCAACCGTTGAAGAAATTGGAGAACAAGCTCAACTCGTGATTGTAATCGGTGGTGATGGCAATATGCTAGGGCGTGCTCGCATTTTGGCTAAATATAATATTCCAATGATTGGTATTAACCGAGGCAACTTAGGCTTTTTGACCGATATTGACCCGAAAAATGCTTATGCGCAGCTTGAAGCGTGTTTAGAACATGGTGAATTTTTTGTAGAAGAGCGTTTTTTATTGGAAGCTAAAATTGAACGAAACGGTGAAATTATCTCCAGTAGCAATGCCGTAAATGAGGCGGTGATTCACCCAGCTAAAATTGCGCACATGATTGATTTCCATGTTTACATCAATGATAAATTCGCGTTTTCTCAGCGTTCAGATGGTTTGATTGTTTCCACACCAACAGGTTCAACGGCTTATTCGCTTTCCGCAGGCGGCCCGATTTTAACGCCAAATTTAAATGCGATTGCCCTTGTGCCGATGTTCCCACACACACTTTCTTCTCGACCATTAGTAATTGATGGAGACAGTAAAATCTCAATTCGCTTTGCTGAACATAATACTTCACAGCTAGAGTTGGGCTGTGATAGTCAAATTGCGCTAGATTTTTCTCCTGATGATATCGTTCACATTGAAAAAAGCCCGCACAAGCTACGTTTATTACATCTAAAAAATTATAATTATTACAATGTATTAAGCACGAAATTAGGCTGGCTTAAAAATTTCTAATCCAAAAAGTTAAAAATCTCTTTACTGTATATTATATCAGTTATAATATATAGATATACAGTTAAGGAGATTTTTTATGCTAACCCAACTTACCATCAATAATTTTGCAATTGTTCGTCAATTAGAGATTGAATTGGCGAAAGGAATGTCTGTGATCACGGGGGAAACCGGCGCAGGAAAATCTATTGCTATTGATGCGTTAGGATTATGCTTGGGGCAGCGTATTGAAACCTCTATGGTTCGAGAAGGGCAGGAAAGAGCTGAAATCTGCGCCTCTTTTTTTATTGAACCAACGAACCCTGCTTATCAATGGTTGCAAGAGCAAGAATTGCAGGATTCTGATAATCCTTCCGATTGTATTTTACGCCGAGTCATCAATGCAGATGGGCGTTCTAAAGCTTTTATTAATAGCACGCCTGTATCGGCTTCTCAATTAAAAGAAATTGGTCAATATCTTATTCATATTAATGGGCAGCACGCTTCACAATTATTATTGAAAAATGACTACCAACTTCAGTTGGTGGACACATTTGCACATCACTATGATTTGCTCGCACAAATGCGAGAAGATTATCGCGCGTGGAAAAATCTTCAAACGCAAGTTAAAACCTTCCAACAAAAAGTTGCCGAAAATGAAGCGAAGAAACAGCTTTTACAATATCAGGTTGAGGAGTTAGATGAGTTTGCCCTTCGTCCAAATGAATATTTGGAATTGGAAGAGGATCAACGTCGTCTATCAAATAGCGAACAGCTGACACAGTTATCACAATCAGCCTTACAGCTACTCAGTGAAAATGAGACGGTGAGTATCGATTCGATGCTTTATCGTGCGACACAGTATATTGATGAGCTAAGTGAGTTAGATCCTCGCTATGCTTCCGTCCAAACAATGTTGAATGATGCACTTATTCAAGTGCAAGAGGCGACAAGTGAAGTGCAGCATCTTGCTTCTCATATTGAGCAAGATCCGATGTTATTACAAGAGATTGAGCAACGTTTAGGGCAAGCTTTACAACTTGCACGTAAGCACAATGTGAAACCAGAAGAATTGGTGGAGTGGCATCAAAAATTAAAAGCAGAATTGACCGCACTTTTAGATTTTTCAGAAAGTGAAGAGCGTCTGATTCTAGAAGAAAAAGCCGCCTTTGAGAAAATGCAACATACGGCAAAACAATTACATGAAAGCCGTTGCCAAGCTGCAGAGAAATTAGCACAACAGGTTACACATTCTATCAAAGGACTTGCAATGGAAAATGCCGAGTTTTTTATTGAAGTGAATTCGGATTTAACTAAAGTGACGGCAAATGGGGCAGATAATATCGTTTTTACTTTACGCAGTAATTTAGGACAACAAGCGCAACCACTAGCAAAAGTTGCATCAGGTGGTGAGTTGTCTCGTATTTCATTAGCGATCCAAGTCTTAACGTCCGATCAATCGGCAATTCCAACGTTAATCTTTGATGAAGTGGATGTTGGGATTAGCGGTAAAACCGCAAGCGTGGTCGGTAAATTGTTACGTCAATTAGGCGATAAATGCCAAGTACTTTGTGTGACCCATTTACCACAAGTCGCATGTCATGGACATCATCAATTTAATGTAGAGAAATTTACCGTTGATGATAAAACTGAAACCAAAATGACCGCACTTTCTCAAGAAGAGAGAGTTCCAGCTCTTGCAAGATTACTGGGTGGCAGTGAAATTACAGAGCTTGCTTTGGCGAATGCGCAAGAAATGTTGGATTTAGTGAAGTAAAATCAGGTAAATAAATGGGCGTTTGTCGCCCATTTAATGCATTAGTGAGCTGAATTCTGTCGTAAAGCTTAGATTCTTCTTGTCACATTTCAAAAATACTTGATAGGAATGCTTGCTTATTAGTCAAAAAAGCGTATTATAGCCGTCTATACGTCAATACATCCAAAAGAAGAGAACTTATGTCTAGCTATTTATTTACTTCTGAATCGGTTTCAGAAGGACATCCAGATAAGATTGCCGATCAAATTTCTGATGCGGTACTTGATGAAATTTTAAAACAAGATCCTAAAGCTCGTGTGGCTTGCGAAACCTATGTAAAAACAGGGATGGCGTTAGTGGGTGGTGAAATTACCACTTCTGCATGGGTTGATATTGAAAACCTTACTCGCCAAGTGATTTGTGATATTGGTTATAAACACTCTGAAATGGGGTTTGATGGCAATTCTTGTGCCGTGTTAAATGCGATTGGCAAACAGTCATCGGATATTAATCAAGGTGTGGACCGTGAGAATCCATTAGATCAAGGTGCGGGTGACCAAGGGATTATGTTTGGTTATGCGACAAATGAAACGGAAGTTTTAATGCCTGCGGCGATTACTTATGCGCACCGTTTAATGGAAAAACAAGCGGAAGTGCGCAAAAATGGCAAATTAGCGTGGTTACGACCTGATGCGAAAAGCCAAGTTACTTTAAAATATGAAGATAACAAAATCGTGGGTGTGGATGCAGTCGTCCTTTCAACACAACATAGTGAAGAAGTCTCACAAAAAGAAATTTATGAAGGAGTGATGGAAGAAATCATCAAGCCAATTTTGCCAAGTGAGTGGTTATCTCAACAAACGAAATATTTCATTAATCCAACCGGTCGTTTTGTGATTGGTGGCCCAATGGGCGACTGTGGTTTAACTGGTCGTAAAATCATTGTTGATACATACGGCGGTGCAGCTCGTCATGGTGGTGGTGCCTTCTCGGGTAAAGATCCATCAAAAGTAGACCGTTCAGCCGCTTATGCCGCGCGTTATGTGGCCAAAAATATTGTTGCAGCAGGTCTTGCAGATCGTTGTGAAATTCAACTTTCTTATGCAATTGGTGTGGCAGAGCCAACGTCGATCATGGTAGAAACCTTTGGTACAGGAAAAGTATCAAACGAAGTATTGGTTAAATTAGTGCGTGAATTCTTTGATTTACGTCCTTATGGTTTAATTAAAATGTTAAATTTAATTCAACCAATCTATCGCCAAACTGCCGCGTATGGACACTTCGGCCGTGAACAATTCCCATGGGAAAAAGTAGATCGCGCAGAAGAATTACGAGCTGCAGCCGGTCTTAAATAAGTAAATAAAATGTGTATGATAAAAACCGCTAATCTAGCGGTTTTTGTTTACTTAACATGATGATCTCATCTCAAACTCAGTTTCGGCATTTAAAAATGCAGGTACAGCGCAAACTTGCAGAAACATTACAACTCGCTGAAAATCACTTTCAACGGAAATTTTCTATTCCGACAATCAGTTATGACTTGCGAGGTGTAAAGGCTGGCGTTGCATACTTGCAGAAAAATGAGATTAAATTTAACCGCACTTTGTTACTAGAAAATTCAGATGAATTTATTCGTCAGGTGGTTCCACACGAATTAGCTCATCTTATTGTGTATCAAGTATTTGGGAGAGTGAAACCGCATGGACAGGAATGGCAAACGGTGATGACGCAGTTATTCAATCTTCCGGCTGATACTTGCCATCAATTCGATGTGGAAAGTGTACAGGGTAAAATGTTTGCTTATCAATGCGAATGTCAGACCCATTATTTAACGATTCGTCGGCATAATCGCATTCAACGCGATAAAATTGCCTATTTATGTCGAAAATGTCAGGGAAAATTGGTTTTTCATAGTGAAAATTCATAAGTAGTATGGTATATTTCTAGTGTTTTCAATCAAATAACAGGGGTTATCCAATGAAAAAATCATTATTAGCTATCGTTGTCGGAGCATTAGCGGTTGCTTCAACTGCAAATGCAGGTTTATATGCAGAAGGCGATCTTGGTCTTTCAAGAACTAAATTAACCAATGGTGGTTCAAGCAAAACTAAAATTGAGCCACGTGTTGCAGTAGGTTACAAATTAGGTAATGTACGTGTAGCAGGTGATTATACTCATCACGGTAACTTCCAAGGCACTAAAGTTCAAGGTTTAGGCGCGACAGTATTCTATGACTTCGATACCAACTCTCAAATTGAACCTTATGTTGGTGCTCGTCTTGCGGCTAACCGTTTCAAATTTGAAGACCGCGCAGAACAACGTTATAAAAGCTCTTCTGAAACCAAAGTGGGTTATGGTGTAGTTGCGGGTGCTAAATATAAATTAGCAGACAAAGTGTATGCAAACGGTGGTTTAGAATATAACCGTTTAGGTAGCTTTGATGATACTAAAGTGAATAACTATGGCGCTAAAGTAGGTGTAGGTTACGAATTCTAATTTCCCTTTTGAAAAGTGCGGTTGATTTTCACCGTACTTTTTTCTTTTGGGTATAAAAGTTTGTATCGTGTTAATCTATTTGTGATTAATTCATGTAGCAGTTAAAATCCTCGTTCTAAATGAAATCGAGGATTTTTTATTTTTAGAGGTGAGAATATGATTATCGTTTATGGCATTAAAAACTGCGATACGGTGAAAAAAGCATTGAAGTGGTTAACTGAACATAGTATTGAACATAAATTGCATGATTACCGTGTCGATGGATTAGATACTCAATTCTTACAACGAGTAGAAGCACAATTTGGTTGGGAAAATTTAGTCAATAAACGTAGTACAACTTGGCGTAATCTTGATGAAAATGTGAAAAATACACTCTCAAAGTCCACTGCACTTTCCGTATTAGCTGAAAATCCAACGTTAATTAAACGACCGATTATTTTGCAAGATGGTAAGGCATTGATTGGCTTCAACGAAAAAGAATATAGCGCAGCATTTGCTTAAAAGAACAGTATTTCTTAGGAGTTTTTATGAAAGAAAAAGTGATTTCTTTGGCACAAGATCTCATTCGTCGACCCTCTATTAGCCCAAATGATGAAGGTTGTCAGCAAATGATTGCTGAGCGTTTGGAAAAACTCGGCTTTCAAATTGAATGGATGCCTTTCAACGATACGTTAAATTTATGGGTGAAGCATGGTACTGGTGAGCCGGTCATCGCCTTTGCAGGGCATACCGATGTGGTGCCGACGGGCGATGAAGCGCAATGGACTTATCCGCCGTTTTCTGCCGAAATTGTGGATAATATGCTTTATGGACGTGGTGCGGCAGATATGAAAGGCTCATTGGCATCAATGATTGTGGCGGCGGAAGAATATGTGAAAGCGAATCCGAATCATAAAGGAACGATTGCTTTGTTGATTACTTCTGACGAAGAGGCTGCCGCAAAAGATGGTACCGTGCGTGTTGTCGAAACGTTAATGGCGCGCGGTGAGAAAATCACTTATTGCATGGTAGGCGAGCCGTCTAGCTCAAAAACATTGGGTGATGTGGTTAAAAATGGCCGTCGTGGGTCGATTACAGGTAATCTCTACATTCAAGGTATTCAAGGTCATGTGGCTTATCCTCATTTAGCGGAAAACCCAATTCATAAAGCAGCGCCTTTCTTGCAGGAGTTAACCACTTATCAATGGGATAATGGCAACGAATTTTTCCCGCCGACCAGTTTACAAATTGCAAATATTCATGCGGGTACAGGGAGTAATAATGTCATCCCAGGTGAACTTTATGTGCAATTCAATTTACGTTATTGTACGGAAGTCACTGATGAAAGCATTAAGCAGAAAGTGGCAGAAATGCTTGAAAAACATGGATTGAAATATCGTATTGATTGGAATTTATCAGGTAAACCATTTTTAACTAAACCGGGTAAATTGTTAGATGCATTAACGACGGCAATTGAGCAAACAACTGGTATTACACCACAAGCAGAAACTAGCGGTGGTACCTCTGACGGGCGTTTTATTGCATTGATGGGCGCTGAAGTTGTGGAATTTGGGCCACTTAATGCAACGATTCATAAAGTGAATGAATGTGTAAACGTTGATGATCTTGCCAAGTGCGGTCAGATTTATCATCAAATGTTAGTGAATTTATTGGACAAGTAAGATGAAATTAACACCTGAAATGTTAACCGGCAAATCTCGTGAACATTTGATTAATTTGCCTACACCTCATTCTCCGAATCATTTTTTGCAAGCAGAGGCAATGAAAGCGTTTCAAGGATTGCAGCAAAGTGCGGCCAAAAATGGCTTTAATTTGCAACCCGCGAGTAGCTTTCGTGATTTTGAACGTCAAAAACTCATTTGGAACGGTAAATTTAACGGTGAACGCAAGGTTCATGATGATGCGGGAAATCCATTAGATTTAGCGTTGTTAGATGATTGGCAAAAAGCACAGGCCATTTTACGTTGGTCAGCGCTACCAGGGGGAAGTCGTCATCATTGGGGAACAGAAATCGATATTTTTGATCCTGATCTTTTGCCTCAAGGTCAATCTTTACAACTTGAACCTTGGGAATATGAAAAGGGTGGTTATTTTTTTGAACTTAGTGAATTTCTTACTGAAAATCTACCGCACTTTGATTTTGCTTTGCCATTTATCAGTCAGCCAGAAGGTAAAAAAATTGGCCGAGAGCCTTGGCATATTAGCTATTTACCGTTGGCAGAGCAGGCATCACGATTATTTACGCCAGATGTGCTATTGCAGGTTTGGCAGCATGAAACCGTGGCTGGAAAAGAAACGTTAATTGCACATTTGCCTGAGATTTTTGAGCAGTATGTGGTTTAATAAAAACGCAGCAAGTCGCTGCGTTTTTTTATGGTTTGATTAATTCTTTTCCAAGGATTTATGTTGAATTTTCACATTCTTGCCTTTGGCTTGGAAATATTCACCAATTTGTTGAGCAATGTAAACAGAACGATGTTTACCACCCGTACAACCAATGGCAATGGTGAGATAGCTTCGATTATTTTGCTCTAACATCGGTAACCAGGTTTCGATGTAATTGCGTGTTTGGTAGATAAAATTATTCACTTCATCATGCGCAAGTAAAAATTGTGCAACAGGTTCATCAAGCCCCGTCATTGGGCGCAGTTCTGGATTCCAGTGCGGGTTAGGTAGAAAACGCACATCAAAGACATAATCCGCATCCAGTGGAATGCCATATTTAAAGCCAAACGATTCAACCACGATCTTAAGTTCTTTATCTGTATTACCGCGTAAAACTTCTCTTAAACGTTCAGATAACGCATGAGTGGAAAGTGGTGCGGTATCAATAATAAAATTAGCATGTTGAATTAAAGGCTCAAGCTGCTGATATTCTAAATCAATTGCTGATTCAAGCGGGAGATCTTGAGCTGAAAGTGGGTGAAGACGACGTGAATCACTGTAACGGCGAATGAGTGTACTGCGATCGCTGTCCAGAAAGATGATTTTGACGGAATAAGTAGCTTGAATATCTGTCAGAATTTTGTCTAAATCAGCACTTGAATGAGGAAGATTTCGAATATCGAGGCTGATGGCGACAGCCGTTTGAGTGTTGGCGAGAATATTGGTGAGCTGAGGAAGTAAATCGAGTGGGAGATTATCCACGCAATAATAGCCTATATCTTCCAAAGCTCGTAATGCGACAGATTTTCCCGCGCCGGAGCGACCGCTGATAATAATAATTTCCATCTGCGAGATTCCTTATGGTTAGTAGGTTAGGTTATACCTCTTGAGGTGCAATATTATCTAAATTTGTGTCGTCTTCAGATTCCTCTGAATGATCGGCACATTCAAAAATTTGCCAAATTTCATCCGCACTTTGTGCTGAACGAAGTTGTTTAATTAAGTTTTTATCCGTTAATTTTTCATTGAGTTCTGCCAGAACAGGAATATATTCTTGGCAGTGATTTTCGGGTACGAGCACAGCAAAAAC
Organism: Haemophilus sp.; assembly: GCA_019423005.1. Taxonomy (GTDB): domain Bacteria; phylum Pseudomonadota; class Gammaproteobacteria; order Enterobacterales; family Pasteurellaceae; genus Haemophilus_D. The sequence goes on along the minus strand of JAHZCF010000046.1, from coordinate 1,577 downwards.
GATATCCACTGGTTTATTATCAGCCGCATCATATTCGACAGGCGTTTCTAATTGCATAAATACCGTTAGGATCTTATCCGACACGGTAGTAGGTAACTTGGCTTTAGGCATAGCGACACCATTACCTAATCCTGAATTACCTAATTTTTCCCGCTCAAATAAACATTCAAAACAAGCCTGTTCACCATTCTCGCAGTGAAGTTTTTCCACAACGAAAGCGGCAATAGATTCAAATAATCGTTTCTTGCTAGAAAAAGCAACCCCCTGACGAATATCATCAGGGGAGAGCAATGTCGTAAATTTCATAGGTTATAGTTTAAATTGTTCGCCTAAATAGACACGTTTAACGTGCTCATCATTCATGACTTCTTCCGGTGTGCCGGTTGCGATAATTTTCCCTTCGCCAACAATGTAAGCGCGTTCACAGACATCAAGGGTTTCGCGTACGTTATGGTCGGTAATTAACACGCCTAAACCACGATTACGGAGATCCGTGATGATTTTCTTAATATCCGTGACTGAAATTGGATCTACACCCGCAAAAGGTTCATCTAATAAAATAAACTTTGGATTTGCCGCTAATGCGCGTGCAATTTCTACACGACGACGTTCACCACCAGAAAGCGATTGTCCAAGGCTATCACGAATATGGCTAATATTGAACTCATCAATTAACTCATCCGCTCTCTCTCTGCGTTGTTCTGCAGTGAGATCTTTACGAATTTCTAATACCGCCATAAGGTTTTCATACACCGTTAAACGACGGAAGATAGAAGCTTCTTGTGGTAAATAGCCAATTCCTCGACGAGCACGTTCATGCATAGGTAATACGCTAATATCATCGCCATCAATAGTAATCTTACCTTGATCGTGACGAACTAGACCCACCACCATATAGAAAGTGGTAGTTTTACCCGCACCATTAGGACCAAGTAGTCCAACAATTTCATTGGAGTTTACGGTTAAACTCACATCAGAAACCACTTTTCGGCTTTTATAGCTTTTTGCGAGAAATTCAGCTTGTAATACAGACATCGGTTATTTTTTACCTTTTTGTTGTAATTGGGTCGGAATTAAGACGGTTTGTACACGTGATTTTCCATTACCATTGGCTTTTAACTGTTGTTTTTTCACATCATAAGTGATGCGTTCACCGTTAATTTTGCTATCTAATTGTTTTAATTCAGCATTACCGGTTAATGTTAAGAATTCAGTGCCTAAATCGTAGTGAACTTTATTGGCTTTACCGTCAACAGGTTTACCATCATCAAGTTGCTGGTGGAAGGTAACAGGGCTACCAAATGCTTCGACGGTTTCTTTTTTACCTGAATTTTCTGGCGGACGAGTAATAACCACTTTATTGGCTTTAATCAAAATAGAACCTTGTGTAATCACAACGTTATCCGTAAAGGTCACCACGCTGTTTTCCATATCTAAAGATTGATTATCTGAGACGATATTGATCGGTTTATTGGTATCGTCTTTTAACGCAAAAGCAGATAAAGAAGTCATCATTAACGCTGTTAAAAGCAGAATTTTATTGTTTGTTGATTTCATAATATGTTTTTACCTGTTCC
>JAHZCF010000045.1 GCA_019423005.1 Haemophilus sp. | reverse complement strand
CTTGCTCAAAATCAACCGCACTTAAGGTTTGTTTTTGTGACAACGTCGCGGCATTGAGTAACATTTCCGTTGTTTTTAACGGTGAAATGTTAATTAAAAAGCGATCTTCACTCTCTCGCACCAATAACTGATAGAGTTTATTTAATGCGGTTAAATCTAAATCAAGTTCATATTTTGAGGCTAATGCCAACACATAATTAGCCCAATTTTCTTGTGCCTTAGGCTGTGCAACAGAATAGTAGCTTTCAATTTCTGCATAATCAGCCAAGCTGTAAAGATCTTCTTCTAACTCACCTAAGGTCGCAATTTCAGTGCGATTACCTAAAATCACCACTTTTAAATTAAGTGGATAACTTGGAATATCACAAGGCAAGGTTTTAAATGGATGGGCTGAATACCAATTAAAAGTTTGCGTTTGTAAAATATGTTTTAAGCGTTGCCATAAATCAAATTGGCTTAGCATCGTTGCTGCGCTTAAAATCAAAACGCCCCCATTGGCTTGATGCACTAAACCTGGTGTAAGCAAAATATCTTGCGAACTTGGATGAACACGTACACTACCAAAAAGGCTAAATTGATCAGCGTGTAATGCTTTCAGCACATCACCTTGTGCGGCAAAATTATCAGATGGTGATCGAGCTGGCTCAGTATAAATGCGAGGGAAAGAAAAAGAATCCCCCTGCTCAACCACATAATTCACCCCAAAAACTGACCCCTCTTTTGGCTGTTCTTGGCGAATAAATTCTGCTAATAAATCAGCATATTCTGCTTGATCATCGGCTTTTAAAACCAACAAAGAACGACGAGGTTGTTTTAAAAATAACGAAATCGCTTTTGTGGCATGTTTTTGTAATGACCAAAAATCAGCCTTTTCAGCTGAAAGTTCAGTAATCGATAATTCTGGTTGTAAGGCTTGCCAATTTAAGGCTTGTTCCGAAGATGTTGAAGTCACGACATATCTCGCTTTAATTAAATTGGCGGTATTATCGCACACTTCACCCTGAGTGGAAATCCGTTATAAAAATCTACTGGAAAAATTTATTTAAACAGCGTATATTTACGAGGTTACCACGTCACTAAAAAGTATAATAAAACGATGAAATACCAAAAATTAGAAAACCAAGAAGCAAACTGGAAATGGATTTATCTCATTCGCAAACATCGCGAAGGGGAAAAAATCACCCGTTACAAAGAAAAAAGCTTAGAAGAAAGCAAAGTTCAAGAATTAATAGAATGTCAGAATTATCCTGAAAAAATCGAGGAATGGATTAAAAATCACCTTTCTCTTGATTTACCTATTAAGCTTGATCAGGCTATTCGTGCAAGACGTAAACGCTTTTTTAATGCTGAAAAACAATCAACGAAGAAAAAATCTATTGATTTAGAATATGGTGTTTGGCTTCGTTTGTCTAAATATTCAAGAAAAATGAAAATGACACTTTCTGAAACCATCACTTATATGATTGATGAACGTGAAAGCAAAGCATTATATGAAAGCCAAATGACAGCAATGAAAGCCGGTTTGAAAAATTTGCTCAATAAATAAGATGAAAAAAAGCCAAGGCCGAAACCTTGGCTTTTGATTATGCTAAATAGAGAAGATTTTGAAACGTTTTAGCGTTTCGCCTATTCCGCAATCGGAATAATTTTTGTGGCGTGAGATCCTTTGTCGCCGTGAATCACTTCAAATTGTACACGTTGTCCTGCTTTCAATGAACGGTAACCATCCATTTCAATTGCTGAATAATGTGCAAAGATGTCTGTATCCACGCCTTCTGCAGAAATAAATCCAAATCCTTTTGCGTTATTAAACCACTTTACTACACCAATTTCCATAGTAGACCTCTATAGGCTTCGCCCTTAATACTTAAAAACAATAAGACTCATGCCTTATCACCTCAATTGGAAATATATTCAAACATTTTATTTTTTTATGCAACAAGGAAACTTTAAAAATGATACATTGATCACAAAAATTTTTATTTATTTACTGTCTGAAGCCTCTTTCTCACCTTTTTGATGAATTTCACGCAATGCTTTTGCCACAATTTGAATGGCTTCACCACTACTAATTCCTTGTGCCATTAATTCCTGAATTTGTTCTACTGCTTTTTGTTGTTGTTCATGGGTTAAATTAATATCTAACATTATTTCTTCTCGTTAAATTGACCAATTAAATAATTCCATCACATGCTTCCATTGTTCATCTAAACCAGCCTTAATTTCTATTTTGGTAAAATGAATAGGATGCTCAAAAATAAGTGTATCTGCGTGTAAAAATAAACGCTGACAGCCAGAATATTCAGTTAAACCACGATTTTGATGTAAATCACCATATTGTGTATCACCTAAAATAGGATGAAAGACATGCTTCATGTGACGTCGTAACTGATGTTTTCTGCCCGTTTGGGGAATTAGCTTCACTAATGAATATCTCGTGGTTTGATAACGCCCTACCGCATAAGGCATTTCCACAATTTTTAAGCCTTCATAATCCGTCACCGCCTCTTGTGGTGCTTTATCTTCTTGTGCAAATTTATCGGCGATCTTATCTAATTGGATTTTAAGAGGATAATCAATCCGTCCTTCGCCTTGCAAATAACCTCGCACAATCGCTAAATAAGATTTTTGCACCGTTTTCTGTTCAAATTGCTGACACATTAAATTTGCTATTTCACTATTTAAGGCAAATAGCAATACACCTGATGTGGGACGATCTAATCGATGAATAGGAAAAACATGCTGCCCGATTTGATCGCGCAATGTTTGCATCACAAATTGCGTTTCATGAGTATCAAGCCAACTACGATGCACCAACATGCCTGCTGGTTTATTGACAGCTACAAGATATTCATCTTGATATAAAATTTCTAACATTTATTGATTTTGTAATAAGG
>JAHZCF010000044.1 GCA_019423005.1 Haemophilus sp. | reverse complement strand
TTGTTATGTTGGTGACTGTTTTTATTGTGCCAATATTATTTCCATTTTAAATGAAGAGCAGTTATGACCATAAGAGAGACATTTCTTGCAAAATTCTTGCTCCTAACATCTGGGTTTTAAGGCGAATTTTTTATTTAAGGAAAAAATGTGAAAAAACTTACCACACTAGCTATTCTTTGTCTTTGCTCGTCTTTACTCGCCAATGAAGGTGCGGTATCTATTGATCTCAATAGTGGCAAAGATATCTATTCTCAATGTCTTGATGAAACGATTAAAGAATTAAAAAAAGAAGATTCAGAAGCAGACATCAATAATGCTGTTGTAGCTAGTTGTATGGAATACACCTCATATATGTATAAACAAAAAATTAATAGGTTATATAAAGAAATTAACGAACAAGTTAAAAAAGCAAAAAATTCAAGAGATGCTAGTGATGAATTGAGTCAATTAGAAACTTCTCAAAAAACTTGGATTCAGTATCGAAATAATAAATGTGCGCTTTTTAATTCAGGATTACAAAATCTTTCTTGCTTAATGAATGAGAATGAACAACGTATAGAGAAGCTAAAAAAGATAAAGGTAGGAGATGAACTTTTTTATTCAACGGAAAAAAATGGTAACCTTAGTGAAGATGTTTACTCGCAATGTCTTGATGAAACGATTAAGGAATTAAAAAAAGAAGATCCAGAAGCGGGTATCAATAATGCTATTGTTAGTTATTGCATAGACTCGACCTCTGAACAATATAAAAAACAAATCAATCAGCTATATCAAGAAATCACCAGACAGATAAAACAAAGCTCAGATTTAAATGAAGTTAACTATGATTTAAAAGGACTAGAAACCTTTCAAAAAACTTGGATTCGTTATCGAAATAGTAAATGCGCTCTTGTTAATCCTGGATTAGGAGAGCATTATTGTTTAATGAGCGAAAATAGAATGCGTGTAGAAAAACTAAAAAAGATAAAAGCTGGGGAGGAACAGTTTTATTCTGATGAAGATTTTGAATAAACTATTAAAAAAAGGGAGCTAAGCTCCCTTTTTATTACGTGTTTATTTATTTAATTTCGCTTTATAAGTTGGGTTCATTAAGTTTTCTACAGAAAGGATATCATCCAATTGTTCTGCGGTTAATAAACCTTTTTCTAATACCACTTCACGTACGCCTTTACCGGTTTGAGCACAGATTTTACCCACTAAGTCGCCATTATGGTGACCGATAAATGGATTTAAGTAAGTCACGATACCGATTGAGTTGAATACGTAGTTTTCACAAATTTCTTTGTTTACAGTAATACCGTCTACACATTTATCGCGTAAGTTCACACAAGCATTGGTTAAGATGTCGATAGATTCAAACATTGCTTGACCAATTACAGGTTCCATTACGTTTAATTGTAATTGACCCGCTTCAGATGCGAAAGTGACGGTAGTATCGTTACCAATTACTTTAAAGCATACTTGGTTTACCACTTCTGGAATAACAGGGTTTACTTTTGCAGGCATGATAGAAGAACCTGCTTGTAATTCAGGTAAGTTAATTTCTTTAATACCTGCGCGTGGACCAGAAGAGAGTAAACGTAAGTCGTTACATACTTTAGATAGTTTTACTGCGGTACGTTTTAATGCACCGTGAACCATGACATAAGCACCACAGTCAGATGTTGCTTCGATTAAGTTTTCAGCTGGTACGCAAGGTAATCCAGTTACCTCAGCAAGGTGTTTTACTACTAATTCTGTATAACCTTTTGGTGTATTTAAACCAGTACCGATTGCTGTTGCACCAAGGTTGACTTCAAGGAGTAACTCAGCGGTACGTTTCAAGTTACGTACTTCTTCTTCAAGTAATACGGCAAAGGCTTTAAACTCTTGACCAACGGTCATAGGTACCGCATCTTGTAATTGGGTACGACCCATTTTTAAAATTTTAGCAAATTCTTTTGCTTTATTATCGAAACCATCATGTAAGTATTGGATTTTGTCGATAAGTTTCAAAATGCTGTTATATACCGCAATACGGAAACCGGTAGGATACGCATCGTTGGTAGATTGGCTAGCGTTCACGTGGTCCATTGGGTTAATAACATCATATTCACCTTTTTTATGACCAATTTTTTCAAGCGCGAGGTTAGCAACTACTTCGTTGGTATTCATATTGACAGAAGTACCCGCACCACCTTGATATACATCAGATGGGAATTGATCTAAGCATTTCCCCGTGGTAAGAATTTCATCACAAGCTGCTACAATCGCTTTTGCAATATCACTTGGAATAGCACCTAATTCACCATTCGCTAGGGCAGTTGCTTTTTTAACCATTACCATGCCGCGAACAAATTCCGGTACATCAGAAATGGTTACATTAGAAATGTTGAAGTTTTCGACCGCTCTTAAGGTATGGATACCCCAGTATGCATCTGCTGGCACATCACGTTCACCTAATAAATCCACTTCTTTTCTGTATTGAGTCATTTTAATCACCTTTTTTGGTTGTTAATTAATTTGAGGTAATTATAGGAATTTACATAGAAAATAAATTTGACATGGATCACATTTCAAATAAGACGTATAAGAGATATTTTCATTTCTCGCATAAATTTTTTTAGGGGAATTAATTCAGCTATATTAATTTTATGCTGATTTTAGTTGTTCAGCTATTTTCTCAAACAGTTTCTGGATGAGTTCAGCACGATGCCCAAGCACTCTAACAATAAGCCCACCTTCATTTAATTGAGAAACGCCAATAAGTAGTGATTTTTCACTTTCCTGCTGTTGAAGTGTTTGGACGATTTGTTTAACTTCAGTTGGTGTCTTCTGCAAATTGAGATAAACCAATGAGCCTTGATGTGAAAAATCCTCCATTTGGCTTAATGCGGTCAATTTCATTTGTGCTGGTTGCCATTGAATACAATCCAATACAAGCGGTTTAGTTTGCCCATTATTTTGCAAAAGCTGAACTTTCAGATGAGAAGAAAATTGACGAAATTCAAAACGTTCATTGTTTGCTACTCGACCAATAGCCACAATCTCTCCATAAATCAGAATGCTATTAGGTTGCATATTGATGAATGTTTTTTGCTTAAATGCAGAATTCTTATGCAATACTAATGGGTGGGGCAAATAAAATAAGCGGCTATTCTCTTCAAGCTGAATGAACGTGTTTTGTTCAGCAAAATAGCCTTCATTCATTGCCTGAACACGGGTAAAAGCCTGTGTATTTAAAGAGAGTGTGGTCGATTCTTCGAGTGTTATTTGAATATCGATACGATCCCCAGATAAGAGTCCTGGCGAAGAAGACATCTGAATAGCATTAAGTCCATTCGTCCAAGCATCCGAATAAGCAGGCAACGTCATCACTTTGAAAGGGGGAGTAGCAAAATACTCCGCAAGCTGAGTTTTACCGCTTGAAGAAAGTTTAGTTGAGAGTTTTAGCGTACTGTTCATAATCGATTAAATTTGTAAAATTCCCTCTTAAAAGAAGAGGGAAGGATGATTTATCTCACTAATGCTTTCGGTTCTTCTACATTTTTCAATAAGGCGTATTTTTCAATCCAGCCAATCACACCGTCTAAATTTTCTTTCTTCATTAAGTTGGTAAAGATAAACGGCTGACCGTTACGCATACGGCGGGCATCGCGTTCCATAATACTTAAATCTGCGCCAACAAATGGTGCTAGGTCTGTTTTGTTAATCACTAATAAATCAGAACGAGTAATACCAGGACCACCTTTACGCGGGATTTTTTCACCTTGTGCGACGTCAATCACGAAAATCGTCACATCGGCTAAATCGGGGCTAAAGGTGGCAGATAAGTTATCACCACCCGATTCAATAAACACGATTTCTACATCAGGAAAGCGTGCAACCATTTCATCAACTGCTTCTAAGTTCATAGAGGCATCTTCACGAATTGCCGTATGTGGGCAACCGCCCGTTTCTACGCCCATAATACGCTCTGGCGGAAGTAGGCTATTTTTCGTTAAAAATTCCGCATCTTCTTGGGTATAAATATCATTGGTGATTACCGCTACGCTATAACGGCTTGCCATTTCACGAGTTAGTTTTTCAATTAACGCGGTTTTGCCTGCGCCAACAGGGCCTGCTACGCCAATTTTAATGTAGTTACGCATAATGTTCCTTTTGTTGATTATCGTAGAGGCTCATTCTTATAACCTCTGCGATATGTAAAAATTCAATAAAAAATGACCGCTCTTACGACATATAAAGTCGTGTATAAAGCACTTCGTGCTGCATGGAACGGATGTCATTTGCGAGAGTTGCTGCACCCAGCCAATCAAGATTAGGCTCAAGGCTTAATTCGACAGCTTGCAAGAGCGCACTACGCAAATCAAACAGAATATCTTGCCCATCCATTTGGCTGAGCGGAATGAGTTTCACGCCATTGGTAATGGTGCCGACTGCTGCATTGTAGTAGAACGCATAAAGGGTATCCGCTTTGCTGAGCCCCATCGCTTGCGCCACCATAGCAAACACCATCGGGAAATAGCCTTGCACGGTTTTATTCTGAATCGCTTGCTGAAATTGTCTCAACATTGGGTGTTGTTCATAGCGGATAAAAATTTTTAATAACCGCACACCGAGTTTAAAACTGCCTTCGCGACTTTCTCGCGCAATTTTGGTCGCAGATAGCGAATGGTCTAATTCGCATAAACGATCAAAATCATTGGTAGCCATGGCATCAAATGCGAGCGAAAGATAAGCACCATCGTTATACACCCAGTTTTGCAAAAGCTGAGTTTGCACATATTCTTCTAGGCTTGTTTTTGTCGAAACAACACCTTGTTGAACAAAGGTTTCTAAACCGTTTGAATGGTTAAAGCCCCCGATTGGCAAAGTGGGGTCAACCAAGTGCAACAATGCGCCTAAATCTGCCAGGCTTCGGTTTAATGTTGGTGCCAATTGCCGTCTCCATGATGGTGATAGCCATGATGATCGTGCGAATGGCTATGCGAATGCCCGTGCCCTTGTGCGGAGTTCGCCCTTAACGCTTGGTTTAAACGGCGTTCAGCTTTTTGCGGATGAAATCCCGCCGCTTGTAGCCATTCAAACATCGGCTTATCGTAAGGTAATGTCACTTCATCACCATCTAAAAAGAGTGGCGAATGTTTATTACCGATCTCATAACAAGCTCGCGCCATTTCAGGCAAGTTTTTCGGAGACAGAACAATGACTTCACTCGGTAAAATTTCAATCGCAATCACTAATTCATCGCTGATAAACACAACATCATCGTGTTTTAAACGTTGCCCTTCTTTGAGTAGGCGAAATGCCACTTCACGCCCCGTATTTGTGGTTTTACGCAGAATATTCCGTTCGCTTTCATACCACTGCAATGCCACGCGTTCAATGGTTTGATGTGTAATTTTGCTTTCAGCTTGAAGGCTAGTTAAATCGCCTAAAATGGTATCCATAATAGGCAGAATGGGGTTGAGGATTTTCATATTTATAAATTCGAAAGTAGTGCGTGTTATACACGCACTGTCTTTATTATTGAATAGCGTGTATTTTTATTAGAACAAGAAATACCGTTGTCCTAATGGCACCGTATCCACAGGTTCGCAAGTAATGAGCTCGCCATCTACACGCACTTCATAGCGTTCTGGATCTACCGTGATTTCAGGTGTCGCGTTATTGTGAACGAGATCTTTTTTACCCACGCTGCGGCAGCCTTTCACAGCAATAGTTTCTTTGTGCAAGCCGAATTTAGCACGAATATCGGCTTTTTCAGCGGCTTGTGAAACAAAGAATACCGCGGTTTGTGCTGTCGCTAAACCTTGTGCGCCGTACATCGGACGGTAGAATACCGGTTGCGGCGTTGGAATAGAGGCATTTGGGTCGCCCATTTTTGCGTAGCTAATAAAGCCTTTTTTAATTACCACTTCCGGTTTTACCCCAAAGAACATCGGTTTCCATAATACGATATCTGCAATTTTGCCCACTTCTAATGAACCAATATGATCCGCAATACCGTGTGCAATCGCTGGGTTGATAGTGTATTTCGCAATGTAGCGTTTAATGCGGAAGTTATCATTTCCTTCATTGCCTAACTCACCACGTTGCATTTTCATTTTATCTGCAGTTTGCCATGTACGAATAACGACTTCGCCAATACGTCCCATTGCTTGAGAGTCAGAACTCATAATCGAGAAAACGCCCATATCATGCAAAATATCTTCTGCTGCAATAGTTTCAGGGCGGATACGGCTATCGGCAAAGGCGACGTCTTCCGGCACTCGTTTATCTAAGTGATGGCAAACCATCAACATATCTAAATGCTCATCAATAGTGTTTTTAGTAAACGGACGAGTCGGGTTGGTTGAAGCGGGCAATACGTTTGGATACATCGCCGCTTTAATGATGTCAGGCGCATGACCGCCACCAGCGCCTTCCGTGTGGAAGGTGTGAATCACACGTCCATCAATCGCTTTCATGGTATCTTCTAAAAAGCCACTTTCATTTAGCGTGTCGGTATGAATTGCCACTTGAATATCCATTTCATCTGCCACTTTTAAGGCAGAATCAATTACTGCAGGCGTTGCGCCCCAGTCTTCGTGGATTTTTAAGCCTAATGCACCCGCTTCAATTTGTTCGCGTAGCGGATCTAACGTTGAACAGTTTCCTTTGCCGAAAAAGCCCACGTTGACTGGTAAAGCTTCTGCCGCTTGGAACATACGTTCCATATACCATGCGCCCGGTGTACAAGTAGTCGCGTGAGTACCATCAGCCGGGCCCGTTCCGCCACCAATTAACGTGGTAACACCGCTCTCAATCGCATGTTGTGCTTGTTGCGGACAAATAAAGTGAATGTGCGTATCAATACCGCCAGCGGTCGCAATTAAATGTGCGCCATTATGTACTTCCGTGCTAGCACCGATAATCATGTTTGGCGTGACGTTATCCATGGTGTCAGGGTTACCTGCTTGTCCGATACCGACAATACGACCATCGCGAATACCAATATCGGCTTTGATAATGCCTAATTTGGCATCAATGATCATCACATTGGTAATCACAAAATCCAATACATTTGGATTATCGCGAGTTGCCGTACCACTTTGCGCCATGCCGTCGCGTACACTTTTACCGCCACCAAATTTACACTCATCACCTTTGGTCAGGAAATCTTGTTCAATGGTTGCCCATAAATTGGTATCACCTAAACGGACTTTATCGCCAACGGTTGGGCCATAAGTTGCTACATATTGCGCTCTTGAAATTGTTAATGCCATCTTGCCTACCTTATAATTTGCCATCAATTTGATTATGGAAGCCGTAAATAGTTTGCGAGCCACCAAAAGCCACTAACTCAACTGATTTCACTTCACCCGGTTCAAAACGTACTGCATTGCCAGATAGAACATTTAATCGCATTCCACGCGCTAAAGTGCGGTCAAATTTAAGGGCATTATTGGTTTCAAAGAAATGGTAATGGGAACCGACTTGAATTGGGCGGTCGCCTGAATTGGTTACTTCGATTGTGACGGTTTTTCTGCCAACATTGGCAATAATATCGCCTTCAGCTAATTGGTATTCACCTGGGATCATCTTATTTAAATCCTTCTATTTTAAAATTTTCATGGAAAGCCCCCCTCTTTGAAAAAGAGGGGCTGGGGGAGATTTTTTGCGTTATAACTTTACGCACAGCCGAATTTTCTTTTGCCAAATATCCCCTTCCCCTCTTTGCTAAAGAGGGGGGAATGTTCTTTTATCTAATCGGATTGTGTACGGTAACAAGCTTCGTGCCATCTGGGAAAGTTGCTTCAATTTGTACTTCATTAACCATCTCAGCGACGCCTTCCATCACATCTTCAATAGTGAGCAACGTTGCACCATATTGCATGACTTCCGCCACACTCATACCATCTCTCGCTGCTTCTTGTAAATGACTTGCAATGTACGCGATTGTTTCAGGATAGTTTAATTTTAAGCCACGCGCTTTACGTTTTGCGGCTAGCTCACCGGCTAAAAAGAGCATCAATTTCTCTTGTTCTCTTGATGTTAAATGCATATTGTTATTCCTTTTCTTGTTTATTATGCAAGATGAGCCGAATTTTACGTAAAAAACGACAGAATAGGAAAAATATTTTATTCGATTTTTTTTATAATCCCCCTTGAAATCATAAAAAACCTCCTTATATAGGGAGTGCGTTAACTAATTTTTAAGAAGGAAATTAATCATGAATATTCGTCCTTTACACGATCGTGTAATCATTAAACGTGAAGAAGTAGAAACTCGTTCAGCTGGCGGTATCGTATTAACCGGTTCAGCGGCGACTAAATCAACCCGTGCGAAAGTATTGGCAGTGGGTAAAGGTCGTATTTTGGAAAATGGTACCGTTCAACCTTTAGACGTAAAAGTTGGCGATACAGTCATTTTCAATGATGGTTATGGCGTGAAAAGTGAAAAAATCGATGGTGAAGAAGTGTTAATTATTTCTGAAAACGATATTTTGGCGATTGTGGAATAATTCAAATTAAGGAAAAAAGAAAATGGCAGCAAAAGACGTAAAATTTGGTAATGATGCACGCGTAAAAATGCTTAAAGGCGTGAATGTATTAGCAGATGCAGTAAAAGTGACCCTTGGCCCTAAAGGTCGTAATGTCATTTTAGATAAATCATTTGGCGCACCAACTATCACTAAAGATGGTGTGTCTGTCGCACGTGAAATTGAATTAGAAGATAAATTTGAAAACATGGGTGCACAAATGGTGAAAGAGGTTGCCTCTAAAGCCAATGATGCAGCAGGTGACGGTACAACGACTGCGACAGTTCTTGCTCAAGCTATCGTAAATGAAGGCTTAAAAGCTGTGGCTGCAGGTATGAACCCAATGGATTTAAAACGTGGTATCGATAAAGCAGTAAGTGCGGTTGTTTCTGAGCTTAAAAATTTATCTAAACCTTGCGAAACCTCTAAAGAAATTGAGCAAGTAGGTACAATTTCTGCGAACTCAGACAGCATTGTGGGTCAATTAATTGCTCAAGCAATGGAAAAAGTGGGTAAAGAAGGTGTGATTACCGTAGAAGATGGTACAGGTCTTGACGATGAATTAGCGGTTGTGGAAGGGATGCAATTCGATCGTGGTTACTTATCACCTTATTTCATCAATAAACCAGAAACGGCAACTGTTGAATTAGACAACCCATACATTCTTTTAGTGGATAAAAAAGTATCAAATATCCGTGAATTACTTCCAGTATTAGAAGGTGTGGCAAAAGCGGGTAAACCATTATTAATTATTGCTGAAGATATCGAAGGTGAAGCGCTTGCAACTTTAGTGGTGAACACCATGCGCGGTATCGTAAAAGTGGCTGCAGTGAAAGCGCCAGGCTTTGGTGATCGTCGTAAAGCAATGTTACAAGATATTGCGATCTTAACAGCAGGTACTGTGATTTCTGAAGAAATCGGTATGGAGCTTGAAAAAGCGACATTAGAAGATTTAGGTCAAGCAAAACGTGTTGTCATCAACAAAGACAATACCACGATTATCGATGGTGTGGGTGATGAAGCTCAAATCAAAGGTCGCGTAGCTCAAATTCGCCAACAAATCGAAGAATCAACGTCTGATTATGACAAAGAAAAACTTCAAGAACGCGTGGCTAAACTTGCCGGCGGTGTGGCTGTAATCAAAGTTGGTGCAGCAACTGAAGTTGAAATGAAAGAGAAAAAAGATCGTGTAGATGATGCATTACATGCAACTCGTGCAGCGGTTGAAGAAGGTATCGTTGCTGGTGGTGGCGTTGCCTTAGTGCGCGCAGCAGCGAAAGTTGCAGCAAACCTAAAAGGTGATAACGAAGAACAAAATGTGGGTATCAAACTTGCATTACGTGCAATGGAAGCGCCTTTACGTCAAATCGTCACTAACGCAGGTGAAGAAGCTTCAGTTGTGGCAAGTGCGGTTAAAAATGGCGAAGGAAACTTTGGTTATAACGCAGGTACCGAACAGTACGGCGATATGATCGAAATGGGTATTTTAGATCCAACTAAAGTCACTCGTTCTGCGTTACAATTCGCAGCTTCTGTAGCGGGCTTAATGATCACCACAGAATGTATGGTGACCGACCTTCCAAAAGATGATAAAGCCGATTTAGGCGCTGCCGGAATGGGCGGTATGGGAGGCATGGGCGGAATGATGTAATTCCCCTTTGCGAAAGAAAGTGCGATCGTTTTTCTTTATAGAAATGCGATCGCATTTTTATTTGTGTGGTGTTACACTTTAATGGTTTTCGATGATTTTATAGGTATAACAATGACAATTTCCCAAACTGAACTTAATCAACAACTCAAATCTGCCGGTATTGGTATTAATGCAACTGAATTACATGGCTTTTTGAGCGGCTTAATTTGTGGTGGACTGAAAGATCAAAGCTGGTTACCGCTTTTATATCAATTCAGTAACGATAACCACGCCTATCCAACCGCATTAATTCAGCCAATTACCGAAATCTATGAACAGATTGGTAAAACCTTATCGGATGTAGAAGGGTTTGATTTTGAATTGGGATTAACAGAAGATGAGAGTGTTTTTGCTCGCGCAGACAGCCTATCAGACTGGGCAAACCAATTTTTATTGGGTTTAGGGCTTGTTCAGCCTGAATTAGATAAAGAAAAAGGCGAAATTGGCGAAGCTGTAGATGATTTACAAGATATTTGTCAGCTTGGTTATGAAGAAGATGATGACGAAGAAGAGCTTGCCGAAGCCTTAGAAGAAATTATTGAATATGTTCGCACCATTGCCATGCTGTTTTACACCCATTTCAACGATGATGCACAAGAAATAAAACCGATATTACATTAAAAGGAGCAAAACATGGATCTCGCATACATGGCGGCATTACCGCAAGAAGAATTTACAGAACGTCGTCAAAAAGTATTCGCACAAATGCAGCCAAATTCTGCTTTATTGCTATTTTCCGAAATTGAAAAACGTCGTAATAACGACTGCGATTTTCCTTTCCGTCAAGACAGTTACTTTTGGTATTTAACGGGATTTAATGAGCCAAATGCAGCGTTGTTATTGATTAAAACGGAAGATGCAGAAAAGGCAGTGGTATTTCTTCGTCCTCGAGATCCTTTTCTTGAAACCTGGAATGGTCGTCGATTAGGCGTTGAGCGCGCACCGCAAAAACTCAATGTCGATGAAGCCTATTCTATCGATGATTTTAAAACAGAATTTCCAAAATTAACGGAAAAATTGACCGCACTTTATCATGTGGCCGATCGTCATCCTTGGGGTGATAAATTATTAGCCGAAAGTGCGGTGAAATTTTATGCTGTTTTTGATTGGCAGCCGATGTTAAGTGAAATGCGCTTAATCAAATCTTCAAACGAAATTCGCTTAATGCAGCAAGCGGGACAGATTACTGCGTTCGGACATATTAAAGCGATGCAAGTGACTCGTCCAAATCGTTTTGAATATGAAATTGAAAGCGAAATTCTGTATGAATTTAATCGTCATGGTGCTAAATTCCCGTCTTACAATTCCATTATTGCCGGGGGCGATAATGCCTGTATCTTGCACTACACTGAAAATGATCAACCTTTGAAAGATGGCGATCTTGTTTTGATTGATGCAGGGTGTGAGTTTGCTATGTATGCAGGTGATATCACACGTACATTTCCGGTGAATGGTAAATTTACTCAGCCACAACGTGAGATTTATGAATTAGTTTTAAAAGCACAAAAACGTGCGATTGAGCTATTAGTGCCAGGTAATTCAATTAAATTGGCGAATGATGAAGTGATCCGTATTAAAACTCAAGGCTTGATGGATTTAGGCATCCTGAAAGGGGATGTAGATAAGCTGATTGAAGAAAAAGCTTATCGTCAATTTTATATGCATGGTTTAGGCCATTGGCTTGGCTTGGATGTGCACGATGTTGGTCGCTACGACGATGATCGTAGCCGTAAGCTTGAAGTGGGGATGATCATCACCGTTGAGCCAGGTATTTATATTTCAGAAGAGGCGGATGTGCCTGCTCAATATAAAGGCATTGGCGTGCGTATCGAGGATAACTTGCTCATGACAGAATATGGCAATAAAAATCTGACCGCAGCGGCTCCAAAAGAAATAGATGATATTGAAAATTTAATGAAAAATTGAGAAGAATTCTCAAAAATGTGATCTAGTGCAAGTTTTTTGTGCAGTTAAGCTGCTAATATACTGTTAGATAAAAAAGACCAATCAAATCAGTAAGGAGTCGATTATGTACAAACACGTTTTAGTTGCGGTAGATCTTTCTGACGAAAGTGAATTTCTACTCAAAAAAGCCGTGGGAATTGCAAAACGTAATGATGCGCAACTTTCCATTATTCATGTAGATGTAAACTTCTCGGATCTCTATACTGGTTTAATTGATGTCAATATGTCATCAATGCAAGATAGAATCTCGAGCGAAACCCAAAAAGCGCTAATTAATTTAGCGGAACATGCGGGTTATCCAATAAAAGAAAAATTGAGCGGTAGCGGTGATTTAGGTCAAGTTTTGACAGACGCTATTGATCAGTATGATGTAGATCTGCTAGTGACAGGTCATCACCAAGATTTCTGGAGTAAATTAATGTCTTCAACACGTCAAGTGATGAATACGATTAAAATTGATATGTTGGTTGTGCCACTTCGCGACGAATAGTGATCAAAAATTATTTTTAGCCCTATTAAAATAACGTAAATTTTAACCGCACTTCTCAATTAATGCAGTAGAGTGCGGTTTTCTTTTTTAAGATCAGTGAAAAAGCCTTTTTCTCTAGGTCAAAATATGCAAGAATAGTGAGCTTATTTTATAAATCGTGATCGAGATAGAGACACAAGGTTTTATCAATGAAAACAACAGCAGAAATTAGACAGTCATTCCTTGATTTTTTCCATAGCAAGGGGCATCAGGTCGTCGCAAGTAGTTCGCTTGTGCCTGAAAATGATCCGACATTGCTTTTTACTAATGCCGGTATGAACCAATTTAAAGACGTGTTCCTTGGTATGGATAAACGTCCTTACTCACGTGCGACAACTGCACAACGTTGTGTGCGCGCAGGTGGTAAGCATAATGACTTAGAAAACGTCGGTTATACGGCGCGTCACCATACTTTCTTTGAAATGCTCGGCAACTTCAGCTTTGGTGACTATTTCAAACATGATGCGATTAATTTTGCGTGGGAGTTCTTAACCTCTCCACAATGGCTCGGCTTACCAAAAGAAAAGTTATGGGTAACCGTGTATGAAACCGATAATGAAGCTTATGACATTTGGCATAAAGAGGTCGGTGTCCCTGCGGAGCGCATTATTCGTATTGGTGATAACAAAGGCGCACCTTATGCATCAGATAACTTCTGGGCAATGGGTGACACCGGTCCTTGTGGTCCATGTACTGAGATTTTCTACGATCACGGTGATCACATTTGGGGTGGGCCTCCGGGTTCTCCAGAAGAAGATGGTGACCGCTATATCGAAATTTGGAACGTGGTATTCATGCAATTTAACCGCCTCGCAGACGGCACAATGGAAAAATTACCACGTCCATCGGTTGATACGGGGATGGGATTAGAGCGTATTTCTGCTGTATTACAGCACGTAAACTCTAACTATGAGATCGATATTTTCCAAAAACTAATTGCGAAAACGGCAGAAGTCGTAGGAACAACAGATTTAACTAATAAATCATTACGCGTAATTGCAGACCACATTCGTTCTTGTGCATATTTAATTGCAGATGGCGTAATTCCATCAAACGAAGGTCGTGGTTATGTATTACGTCGTATTATCCGTCGTGCAGTACGTCATGGTCACTTGTTAGGGGCAAAAGAAGCGTTCTTCTATAAACTTGTGCCGACTTTAATTGAAGTCATGGCGGAAGCTGGCAAAGAAGTTAAAGAAAAACAAGCCAATGTCGAAAAATTACTTCGTTTAGAAGAAGAACAATTTGCTCGTACATTAGAGCGTGGATTAAGCTTATTAGATGATGCACTAGCTCAAGTGAAAGATGGTGTGTTATCAGGTGAAGTAGCCTTTAAACTTTATGATACTTATGGCTTCCCACTTGATTTAACTGCAGACGTATGTCGTGAGCGTGATATTGCAATTGATGAAGCTGGTTTTGAGCGTGAAATGGAAGCACAACGTTTACGCGCACAATCTGCAAGCCAATTCGGCATGGATTACAACAATGTTATTCGTGTAGAAGGTGAAACGAAATTTGAAGGTTATACTGAGTCAGAATCTTTAGCCAAAGTGACCGCACTTTTCCATGATGGTAAATCAGTAGAGAGTATTACTGCAGGTCAAAGTGCCGTGGTGATTTTAGAAAACACCCCATTCTATGCCGAATCAGGTGGTCAAATTGGTGACAGCGGTTATTTAACCTCTCAAGGCATTCAGTTTAATGTAAAAGATACTCAAAAATATGGTCAAGTATTTGGTCATATTGGAGAGTTAGAACAGGGTACTTTAAAAGTCGGACAAACAGTCAATGCGGTTGTGGATGCAGCAAGACGTCATCAAACGTCACTTAACCATTCTGCAACACACTTATTACACGCCGCATTGCGTCAAGTTTTAGGTCACCATGTAGTGCAAAAAGGATCATTGGTATCCGATACCGCATTACGTTTTGACTTTGCTCATCCGGAAGCGATTACCAAAGCACAGCTTAACGAAATTGAAACGTTGGTAAACCAAAAAGTACGTGAGAATTTTGTGGTTCAAACGGACGTGATGGATATCGAAGCGGCAAAAGCAAAAGGTGCAATGGCGTTATTCGGTGAAAAATATGCTGATGTGGTACGAGTTTTAACAATGGGAGATTTCTCCGTTGAACTTTGTGGTGGCATTCATGCTAAACGTACCGGTGATATCGGTTTATTTAAAATTGTGGCGGAAACTGCAGTTGCAGCAGGTGTTCGTCGTATTGAAGCGGTAACGGGTGAAAATGCAATGAATTGGTTACATAATCAACAACGCATTCTTACTCAAAGTGCAGATTTATTTAAATCTGACGTTAATACCCTTGTTGAGAAAATTCAGCAACTTCAAGATAAAGCGAAGAAAGCAGAAAAAGAATTACAAGGATTAAAAGAAAAAGCCGCAATGCAAGCGGGGTCCGATTTAGTGAAAAGTGCGGTTAAAATTAATGATGTTTCTGTAATCGTACATCAACTAGACGGAATTGAAACTAAATCGTTACGTGTGATGGTTGATGATTTAAAAAATCAACTTGGTTCAGGCGTAATTGTATTTGCATCTATTTTAGATGATAAAGTCAACCTCGTCGTTGGCGTAACAAGCGATTTAACTACTAAAGTGAAGGCTGGTGAGCTAGTGAATTTAATGGCTCAGCAAGTTGGTGGGAAAGGCGGTGGTCGCCCTGATATGGCAATGGCAGGAGGCTCCCAACCAGAAAATGTGAGTTTAGCATTAACAGTCGCAAAAAACTGGTTAAGCAATAATCTGTAGTACAAGCAGGTCGGTAGGATGCCGATCTTTACTTGATTGATAGGGATATCTAATAAATGCAAACTAAGGAGATAAAAGATGTTAATCTTAACTCGAAAAGTTGGCGAAAGTGTTCTTATTGGGGACGATATTTCTATCACGGTTTTGAGTGTACGTGGAAACCAAGTCAAACTCGGTGTGCAAGCGCCTAAAGAAGTATCCGTTCATCGAGAGGAAATTTACCAACGAATTCTGCAGTCAAAAGATGAACATATAGATGGGGCATCTTAGACCAACGAGTTTTATGAATGTTTTACATTCTATTTATAATTTAATTAACGTTTTTCAAAAAATTAAACCCATTGGTTTGCAAGATTTTAAAAATAACGGAAATTTGAGTTATAAAGGTAGAGAAGGAACTTTTCCAACTTAAATCTATCAAAATTTAATAAATAATGACCGCACTTTTAGCATAGAAGTGTGGTCATTCCATATTAAAACAAAAAGGAAAATCAATGAAAGTTATTATTCCCGTAGCTGGTTTAGGCACTCGTATGTTACCAGCAACAAAAGCAATTCCAAAAGAAATGTTAACGCTTGTGGATAAACCACTAATTCAATATGTTGTGAATGAGTGTGTGGCTGCTGGTATTAAAGAAATCGTATTAGTCACACATTCTTCTAAAAATGCGATTGAAAACCACTTTGATACGTCTTTTGAGTTGGAAACTATGCTTGAGAAGCGTGTTAAACGTCAGCTTCTAGAAGAGGTGCGTTCTATTTGCCCTAAAGATGTAACCATCATGCACGTTCGTCAAGGGAATGCGAAAGGTTTAGGTCATGCGGTGTTATGCGGTCGTCCAGTTGTTGGAAACGAGCCATTTGCTGTAGTGTTACCTGATGTGCTTTTAGCAGATTTTACGGCAAATCAAAAGAAAGAAAATCTTTCAGCAATGATTAAGCGTTTTAAAGAAACACAAGCTAGCCAAATTATGGTAGCGCCTGTTGCCGTTGATGAAGTGAGTAGCTATGGTATCGCGGATTGTGGTGGCGTAGAGTTAAAAGGTGGCGATAGCGTTAAAATTAATAGCATTGTTGAAAAACCATCTGTGGAAGAGGCACCATCAAATCTTGCTGTTGTTGGTCGTTATGTGTTCTCTGCTGAAATTTGGGATTTATTAGAAAAAACACCAGTTGGTGTGGGCGATGAAATTCAATTAACGGATGCAATCGATATGCTTATTGAGAAAGAGACCGTTGAAGCGTTCCATATGACAGGCAGAAGCTTTGACTGTGGTGACAAGATTGGCTATATGGAAGCTTTTGTAGAATATGGTCTTCGTCATGATAAATTAGGTAAAGAGTTTAAAGCTTTCCTAAAAGATCTTGCAAAAACCTTATAATAGACTGAAACCACCGAAAGGTGGTTTTTATTTATATATTTGGATTACACAATATAAAAGATAAAAAAAGAAGGCATCTAATGATGCCTTCTTCTTTTTCTATGAAATGAAATCTTAGTTATTTTTCGCTAATAAAGTGCGGTAGATAATACCACCTAAAATACCACCGATAATTGGCGCAACCCAGAATAACCATAATTGGTCGATTGCCCAAGAACCTTGGAATACCGCAACTGCAGTACTACGAGCCGGGTTTACAGAGGTATTTGATACAGGAATGCTGATTAAGTGGATTAACGTTAAGCCTAAACCAATTGCAATTGGCGCAAAACCTGCAGCTGCATTTTTATGAGTTGAACCCATGATGATTAATAAGAAGAATGTAGTCAATAATACTTCTGCTACGAATACCGCTTCTAAAGAATAACCTTCAGGAGAATGCTCACCGTAGCCATTAGATGCGAAACCTGCAGTCACGTCAAAGCCCGCTTTACCTGATGCGATAAGATAAAGTGCAGCACCCGCTACTAAGCCACCAACCACTTGAGAAATGATGTATGGAAGAGCATCTTTCGCAGAGAAACGACCGCCAGCCACTAAACCAAGTGTTACAGCTGGGTTAAAGTGACCACCAGAAATGTGACCTACTGCGTAAGCCATGGTTAATACGGTTAAACCGAAGGCAAATGCAACGCCCACATAACCGATACCTAGGTTGACAGAAGCGGCAAAGATTGCACTACCACAACCACCGAAAACTAACCAAAATGTGCCGAAGAATTCAGCAAAAAGTTTTTTTGACATAATAGACCTCAATATTAAACATGTCGTTATCTTCAAATAACAATAATGTATTGCGAATGCAACAGGCATTTAGTCAAAGGTAATGGTTTTTAGTTCTGCAAATTATTGTAAATGTTTGTAAGTGAATGTAAGGGAAATAGCATGCTATACTTTTAGCCGTCTAGATTGTCATTTTGCTTATTTTTCATTAAAATACGGATAAATTATCAGGTTATTTAAGGTGCATTATGGCAAACTGGGATGGCAAATATATTAGCCCTTATGCAGAACATGGCAAAAAGAGCGAACAAGTCAAAAAAATTACAGTTTCTATTCCGATTAAAGTATTGGAAATTCTGACAAATGAGCGTACTCGTCGTCAGTTAAAAAGTTTGCGCCATGCAACAAATAGTGAATTGCTTTGTGAGGCATTCTTGCATGCTTTTACTGGTCAGCCATTACCGACTGATGCAGATTTAATGAAAGAACGCCATGATGAGATTCCTGAAAATGCCAAAGAGATTATGCGTGATTTAGGCATCGATCCTGAAAGCTGGGAATATTAATTTTATCCTTTTAACCCTTCCAAAATACTGCATTCAGGGCAGTCATTGCCCTGACAAGCGTTATGCCATCGCTCCAATTCCTCTACCATTTTTTGCAAGTGATGAATTTGCTCATTCAATGTTTTAATATGCTGCGTCGTGAGTGCTTTAACTTCTCGGCTACTGCGATTGGGATTATCCTGTAATTGCAAAAGCTGGTGAATTTGTTGGAGTGAAAACCCTACATCTCGAGAGTGACGAATAAAACGTAGTCGTTCTAAATCCTTTTCTTCATAGTGGCGATAACCGGAAAGGCTTCGCTGTGCAGGCTTTAATAAGCCGGACTTTTCATAATCCCGAATTTGTTTACTTGATAAACCCACTAATTTTGCTACTTCACTGATGTTCATAAAAAATCCTTGACCTTAACCTTGTGTTAAGGTTTATAGTAAGCTTAATTTCAATCTATATCAATAATTAAGGAGTAAATATGAAATCAATTACATTACATGTAACAGGAATGACTTGTGGTGGTTGTGTGAAAAGCGTCACAAGAGTGTTAGAAGAACTTAATGGCGTAGAAAAAGCCGTAGTAACACTTGATGATGGTAAAGCAGTGGTTACCTTTGATGAAAGTGCGGTCAGTATTCCACAATTAATTGAAACAATTGAAGACGCAGGTTTTGATGCAACAGAATAAAAAAATAGCCATTCAAATCGAGGGGATGACTTGCCAATCCTGCGCTAATCGGATTGAAAAGGTGTTGAATCGAAAAGATTTTGTCTCTGAAGCTGGCGTAAATTTTGCGGCGGAGGAAGCGCACGTAGTATTTGATTCATCTCAGGCTTCAGAACAAGATATTTTAACCATTATTCAAAAGGCTGGATTTAATGGCATTCTAAAACAAAATGTGTTGCCTAGCGCACCTAATGAAACGAAGATTAGTCCGCGTTTATGGTTGCTTTTGTTCATTAACATTCCTTTTTTAATCGGAATGATCGGGATGATGTTTAATCATCATTCTTGGATGATGCCGCCAATGTGGCAATTTGTTCTTGCAAGCATTGTGCAACTTGGGTTAGCCATTCCTTTTTATAAAGGTGCGATAGGGAGTATTCGAGGTGGTTTGGCCAATATGGATGTACTGGTGAGTACAGGTACGTTGGCAATTTACTTCTATTCTGTCTTTATGCTTTTTTATCATCAGTCTATGGGGCATGATGGTGCATCTCATGTCTATTTTGAAGCATCGGTGATGGTAATCGGTTTCGTTAGCTTTGGGAAATTTCTTGAGGAAAGAACGAAGAAACAAAGCTTAAATAGCTTAGGATTGTTGTTACAGCTCACCCCAAAACAAGTGAGTGTTCAACGTGAAAATCGTTGGGAAACGATTCCTCTCGACCAAGTAAAAATAGGCGATATTTTACGGGCTAATCAAGGTGAACGTATTGCTGCGGATGGCATTGTTGAACAAGGAAGTGGTTGGTGCGATGAGAGTCATTTAACCGGTGAATCTCAACCATTAGAAAAAATATTTCAAAGTCCTGTGCTTGCGGGGGCAATGGTGACACAAGGTAGCCTTATTTATCGAGCCAATCAACTCGGTCAGCAAACCCTATTGGGCGATATGATGAAAGCGCTCTCAGAAGCGCAAGGTACAAAAGCGCCTATTGCTCGTTTTGCTGATAAAGTTGCTGCTGTATTTGTGCCTGCCGTGTTATTGATTTCTGCGATGACATTTGGATTAACCTGGTGGATAAAAGGAGATTGGGTTACCGCTTTAATTCATTCGGTTGCTGTGTTAGTTATCGCTTGTCCTTGTGCGTTAGGGCTTGCCACTCCTGCTGCAATAATGGTGGGAATGGGGAAAGCAGTCAATGCAGGGATTTGGTTTAAAGATGCGGCATCTATGGAAGAGGCGGCGCATGTGGATACGGTGGTATTAGACAAAACAGGAACGATAACTCAAGGAAAGCTCAAAATTGCCGCTGTTTGGCAACCACAAAGTGCGGTCTATTCTGAGGAAGATTTATATCGCATTGCGGCTTCCGTTGAGCAAAATGCCAATCATCCTTTAGCTAAAGCGATAGTCCTGGCTACACAGGAAAAATCACTTGAAATTCCGACCGCACTTTCAATTCATTCAGAAGTGGGTATGGGCATCTCAGCTCACATTGAAGGAGTTGGTTTGGTTAAAGTGGGTAAGCCGACTTATTGTGACTTAACCTTACCAGATAATATGCCTCAAATTTGGCAAATTGCGAGTATTGTTGCTGTATCTGTAGATAATAGTCCAATTGGCGCTTTTGCATTAGCAGACAGTCTAAAAGAGGATAGTTTGCAAGCGATTCAACGCTTACATCAACATAATATTGATGTGGTGATGATGAGTGGTGATCAACAATCTGTCGTTGATTATGTTGCCCAGCAAGTAGGTGTGAAAACTGCACAGGGTAATTGCAGTCCACGTGACAAAGCGACTTATATTGAGAGATTACGTCAGCAAGGCAAAGTGGTCGCAATGGTTGGTGATGGTGTGAATGATGCACCCGCATTAGCAATGGCTAACGTAAGCTTTGCGATGAAATCGGGTTCTGATGTTGCAGAACAAACTGCATCGGCGACACTCATGCAGCATTCGGTGGATCAGTTAGTCGATGGATTAATGATTTCTCGTGCAACATTAAAAAATATTAAGCAAAACTTATTCTTTGCTTTAATTTACAATGTGTTAGGTATTCCACTTGCCGCATTGGGCTACTTAAGTCCTGTCCTGGCCGGTGCAGCCATGGCGATGAGTTCGCTTTCTGTACTGTCAAATGCACTGCGATTAAAACGGGTGAAAATTAAATAAGAAAAAGGCGATATGAAAATATCGCCTTTTGTTTGAACTAACTTTGTTTCCATAATGGAAGTTGAATAGTGACGGCAAGTCCGCCTAAATTGCTGGATTCAGCCCATACTTTTCCATTGTGTTCATTCACTACATTATAGACAATTGTTAAACCTAGTCCTGTTCCGCCAGTGGCTCGTGTTCTGGTTTCATCAACTCGATAGAATGGTTTAAAGATTTTATCAAATTCTTCTGGTGGTAATCCCAAGCCATTATCATCTACTCGAATTTGCAGACAATTATCATCCTGTTCATTTTTATGTAAATCAATGGTTAAGAAAATACGATCTTTCGTGTATTTCAAGGCGTTTCGAATGATATTTTCAATCGCACTGGTGAGCAAACTTAGGTTGCCATAAATCATATGTTTTTCAGGATGTAAAATAGAAATATTGATATCGCAGGTAATATGGCGCTGCTCAGCTTCAAATAAGGCATCTTTTATCACATCATCCCAAAGCTGATTGATAGGGAATAAATTGTGCTCCATTTGAGAATGCATTTGTTGACGAGAAATGAGTAACAACTCGCTAATCATTTTGTCCATTCGTTGGATTTCTTTCTCAATGCGTTTAACTGGCTCAATATCACCCGTTTGATGGCGAACCAAGGCTGTGGAAAGTTGTAAACGTGTCAGTGGTGTTTTTAATTCATGAGAAATAGATGACAGTAGATTGTGTTGATTCGAAATGAGATTATCAATCGCAATCGACATCTTGTTAAAGCTTTGACCGACTTCTCGTAATTCTGATGGACCATGATTCGCTAGCTCATTATCAACTTTGAAGTTACCTAATGCCACGCTATTAGCGGCTTTTTGCAAATTGGTAATCGGTTTGACGATGGTATGAGTGAACCACCAAAGCAAAGGAGTCGTGATAATTAACGTTAAGAGCAGTAAGATCCAAGGGTGATCAAGCATATAACGTAAGATTTCTTGTTGGCCATTTGCTCGAGACACAAAGAATAATTCGGATGCTTGGTCGGAATCACCAATATAGACTTTAAAAGGTCCTGCAATTTGAATATCTTTAAACGTTTTGCGTTGTGGCTGGGCGAAGTTACTTGATTCTTGGGCGAACTGAGCAATATGTATTCTTTCTTCGCCTAAAGCGCCGAAGATTTCTTTTTCAGGCGTCATGATGACTGGGCGAGCAGAGTCGAATTTATCAGTTGGAAGCACAGGAACGCCTGCGAGAATACCATTGATTCTATTGTTACGAATTGATTCAACGAGTTTCTTTTGATAGCTCGATATTTCATTTTGATTTAAATCTGAGTATAAGCGGCTATCAAAATAAGGGAGTGCGACTAAAAGCGCGGTCATGGCAAAGAATGCCAACCAAAAGACAGTGAATGTGCGTATCGTAAGCTGATTTAAGCTAAATTTCTTAATAAGCATTATTCACAAACCAATAAGTAACCACGACCACGTAGCGTTTTCAGCCATGGTAAGCCATTGTCTCTTTCTGGAAGTTTTTTGCGCAAGTTTGACATATGCATATCAATCGAGCGATCGAAAGGAGAAAGGTGTTTGCCAAGCACATTCATACTTAATTCTTCACGAGAGACAATTTGTCCCGGACGAAGTATGAGTTTGTGGAGTAGTGCAAATTCAGAGCCAGTTAGACCGAGATCTTGGCCTTTATAAGAGGCTTGCTGAAGACCAGAGTGAAGCACTAAGCCAGCAAATTCCAATGTATTTTCTTCAGATGGAAGTGTGGTCGAATTTTGTGTTTCTTTTTCTGATGGAGCGGCACGACGCAAAATAGCCTTAATACGGGCAACCAACTCACGATCGTTAAATGGTTTTGGTAAATAGTCATCGGCACCAAGTTCTAAGCCCAGCACACGATCGATTTCTTCACCACGCGCAGTAAGCATCATTACAGGGACGTTTGATGTTTGACGAATTTTCTTGAGTGTTTCAATACCGTTTAATACAGGCATCATAACATCCAATAAGACTAATTGGTGACTTGAATTTAACTTATCTAACGCTTCTTGGCCATTATTCGCGACTTCGACTTCAAAACTAGTCAGTCGTAAAACTTCAGCAAGTAAATCTGTTAGTTCAATATCATCATCAACTAATAGAATCTTTGACATTTTCATTCCCTTGTAATACAACGAACCTGCTTGATATGACAAGCAGG
>JAHZCF010000043.1 GCA_019423005.1 Haemophilus sp. | reverse complement strand
TACGTGAACGTTCAGGTAAATCTGCTCGTATTAAAGAGCGTTTGGGCGAATAATTTCGCAAAGAAAAAGGCTTGGGATCCCAAGCCTTTTTTGTTAGGTTATTTAATCCGTTCTTCGATAATCCCACCGCCCAAACAAATTTCACCAAGGTAAAATACGGCAGATTGTCCTGGTGTGACGGCTGATTGAGGTTCATCGAAAATCACTCGAATGGTTTCATCATCAATCGGTTCAATCACACAAGGAATATCTTGTTGGCGATAACGTGTTTTAACCGTGCAACGTACTAATTCACGAATTGGCTCGCGATCAACCCAATGTAATTGGCTAGCAATCAAACCTTTTGAAAATAAACGAGGATGGTCATGCCCCTGAGCGACAATAAGCTCATTATTTTCAACATCCTTATCTACCACATACCAAGCCTCATCACCCGCATTTTTTAAACCACCAATGCCTAACCCTTTACGCTGTCCCAACGTGTGATACATCAAACCATCATGGCGACCAATAATTTCACCATCAACAGTACGAATATCACCAGGTTGAGCCGGTAAGTAACGAGCTAAGAAATCCTTAAATTTACGCTCACCAATAAAACAAATACCGGTAGAGTCTTTTTTCTTTGCCGTAATTAAGCCAAGATCTTCAGCAATAGCGCGAACAATCGGCTTCTCAATTTCACCAATGGGGAATAAACTTTGCCCTACTTGTTTATGGCTTAAGGTATAAAGAAAATAACTTTGATCTTTATTGGCATCTAGACCACGTAATAATTTTGCATTTTCATCATCACCGGCTCTACGTACATAATGCCCTGTTGCAATGTAATGGGCACCAAGATCTTCTGCTGCATATTCTAAAAATGCTTTAAATTTAATTTCTTTATTACACAGAATATCTGGGTTAGGCGTGCGCCCTGCTTTATATTCAGTTAGAAAATGCTCAAAAACATTATCCCAATATTCTGCAGCAAAATTAATTTTATGTAGTTTAATCTCCAACTTATCACATACAGCCTGAGCGTCTGCAAGATCAGCTGCGGCAGTACAGTAATCCGTATCATCATCTTCTTCCCAGTTTTTCATAAACAGGCCTTCCACCTGATAGCCTTGCTGTTGAAGAATAAAAGCTGACACAGAAGAATCCACGCCGCCAGACATACCACAAATCACTTTTTTGGTAGCATTTCTCGCAAGCTGTTCTTGTGTAAGTTGAGGAAAGTGTTGATTATAAGTATTTGAAATTAACATAGTTCTCCCGTAACTTCGGTTAAGGCGAAGCACATTGGTCATTGAATGAGAAAACGGCAAAATAATTTTGCCGTTAGGTTTATTTTGCACATAAAGTGCGGTCATTTTTGAGCAAGTTATTTCACTTCATAAAATTGCGAATCATCATCTTTTTTCGCAAATTTTTGCTCATATTCGGCTTTTGCTTGTTCATCGCCCGCATCTAATTTTGATTGAAGCGTGTCGCAAGGTTTATCACAATCGCAAGCTTTGGCAATACCAAGGGTAGATAAACCACCGCAGCTGCCTTTTAAACTTTGTTTTTTGATAATAAATCCGATAGACATCAACAATATAATCGCGACAAAAGCGATTAAAGTAAAAAATAAAGTTTGCATAACTATTCTTTTGTTTCTGTTAATTTTTTGAACGCAGAGGATGATTTTGTGACAAAACCATTATCTGTTTTAATAATTAAGTAAACGGCAAGATTATTTTTTTCTGCCACTTCTAACGCCTTGTCTTCACCCAGCACAAATAACCCTGTTGATAAACCATCTGCAGTCATTGAGGTTGGAGCAAGGACCGTAATTGAGGCTAAATGATGCTGAATTGGGTAACCTGTTTTCGGATCAATTTCATGAGCAAAGCGTTTACCATTTTCTTCAAAGTAAATACGATAATCGCCAGAACTTGCCATTCCCATATTGTCTAATCCAATGACAGCTTCAACCGCTCTTTCACCTGTTGTAGTTGGTTTTTCAATTGCGATCTGCCAAGGTTTGCCTTCAATATTTTTTCCTTTCGCACGAATTTCACCGCCGATTTCAACCATGTAATTCTGAGCATTTAATTGTTCTAACTTTTCAGCCACCTGATCAACGCCAAAGCCTTTAGCAATCGAGGACAAATCGATATAAACTTGAGGAAGTGCTTTGCTTAATGTCGGTTTTGTACCACTCATATCGAGGGCAATTTTATCAATACCAACCCATGCTTGGCGTTCAGCTAATTGTTCTGGTGTAGGTTGTTTTTCCGGACGTTTTTCAGGACCAAATCCCCATAAATTCACGACAGGACCAACAGTTACATCCAATGCACCTTCAGTCACTTTATTTAAACGAATCGCTTCGGCTAATACTTTGGCAAAATCTGCTGAAATCTCAATCGGTGTATTCACTTGGGTATTTTGATTGAAACGACTCAATTCCGAATCTTTTTTGTAAGTGGACATTTTCGCGTTCACATCTTTTAAGATAGCTTCAATTTCTTCATGCGTCTTTTCAGATGTTGCTTTCATTGAGCCTTCATCAAGGTATTTAACATGATAAGTTGTTCCCATTGTTTTACCACTTAATGAGATAACTTTTGTTTCTTTTTCACAGGCTGCAAGACTTAATGCCATTGCCACCGCCACTATACCGCTTATTAATTTTTTCATCTGGATTTCCTAAATCTGTGAACTACTAGCAAACTAAACAAAATTTACCTGTAATCATAGAAAATTTTCTAAAAACACCTTAAATTTTGACCGCACTTCATCACAAAGTGCGGTCAGTTTTCATGATGTTTTGATTAACTAAAATCAACCACCGAAGTCATCTAATAAGATGTTTTCATCTTCAACACCGAGGTCTTTCAACATTTTGATTACCGCCGCGTTCATCACTGGAGGTCCACACATGTAGTATTCACAATCTTCTGGTGCTTCATGATTTTTCAAGTAGTTTTCATAAAGTACGTTGTGAATAAAGCCGGTGTAACCTGTCCAGTTATCTTCTGGCAATGCATCTGAAAGTGCAACATGCCATACGAAGTTTGGATTTTCGGCTTGTAATTGGTCAAAGTCTTCTTGATAGAAGATTTCGCGTTTAGAACGTGCACCATACCAGAATGACATTTTGCGTTTAGAGTGTAAACGTTTTAATTGGTCAAAGATATGAGAACGCATTGGTGCCATACCCGCACCACCACCAATGAAGACCATCTCGTTATCGGTTTCTTTCGCAAAGAATTCACCGAATGGACCAGAAATTGTCACTTTATCACCCGCTTTTAATGACCAAATGTATGAAGACATTTGACCTGGAGGTGCATCAGGTTGACGTGGTGGAGGCGTTGCAATACGCACGTTAAGCATAATGATGCCTTTCTCTTCTGGGTATGAAGCCATAGAGTAAGCACGGATAATATGCTCGTCCACTTTAGACACATAACGCCATAAGTCGTATTTGTCCCAGTCCTCGTGGTATTCTTCTGGAATATCAAAATCTTTATAGCAAACCGTATGTGGATCAGCTTCGATTTGGATATAACCACCCGCACGGAAAGGTACTTCTTCGCCTTCAGGAATAGCCAATTTAAGCTCTTTGATGAAGGTTGCTTTGTTATCGTTAGAAATAACAGTACATTCCCATTTTTTCACGCCGAAAATTTCTTCTGGAAGTTCAATGTCCATATTGCCTTTTACATTCACTTGGCAAGCTAAACGATAACCTTCTTTTGCTTCACGTTTATTAATATGAGAAAGCTCAGTTGGGAGAATTTCACCACCACCACTTTTCACTTTCACAATACATTGGCCACAAGAGCCACCGCCACCACAAGCAGAAGAAACAAAAATACCTTTACTTGCTAACGCGCCAAGTAATTTGCCACCAGCTGGTAAAGTGATCGCTTTTTCAGGATCGTCATTAATAGAAATGGTGATATCACCAGAATCCACTAATTTTGATTTAGCGAATA
>JAHZCF010000042.1 GCA_019423005.1 Haemophilus sp. | reverse complement strand
CACCGCCAGGTACTGAATATAGAACCCCGAGCTGAATGGCTTGGGGTTTTTGTTTATGGAATTTTCAATATTTTAGTAAAGCGTTGATTCTATGATACAATCACCGCCATAATTTTAATAAAACAAGAGAAAATATGACCGCACTTAATGTATTAATTTATCCAGATGATCACCTAAAGATTGTTTGTGAGCCAGTTGTCGAAGTCAATGATGACATTCGCAAAATTATAGATGATATGTTTGATACGATGTACCAAGAAGAGGGCATTGGTCTTGCAGCTCCACAGGTAGATATCTTGCAGCGTATTATTACGATTGATATTGAAGGTGACAAACAAAATCAATTAGTGTTGATCAATCCAGAAATTTTGGCTTCTGAAGGTGAAACAGGTATTGAAGAGGGTTGTTTATCTATTCCTGGATTCCGTGCTTTAGTGCCTCGTAAAGAAAAAGTCACGGTAAAAGCATTAGACCGTAATGGAAAAGAATTTACGCTTGATGCAGAGGGTTTATTAGCGATCTGTATTCAACATGAGATCGATCATTTGAACGGTATTTTATTTGTAGATTATCTTTCACCGTTGAAACGTCAACGTATCAAAGAAAAATTAGTGAAATATAAAAAACAAATTGCAAAACAATAATCAAAAGTGCGGTATAAAATGACCGCACTTTTCCTATCAACGCCATAACGTAGAACATTATGAAACCATTGAATATCATCTTTGCCGGTACGCCGGACTTCGCAGCACAACATCTTGCTGCACTTTTAAATTCTCATCACAATATTATTGCTGTTTATACGCAGCCAGATAAACCGGCTGGTCGCGGTAAAAAATTGCAGGCTAGTCCTGTAAAGCAATTAGCAGAACAACATCAAATTCCTGTTTATCAACCAAAATCCTTGCGTAAAGAAGAAGCACAAGCAGAGCTTAAAGCGTTAAATGCTGATGTAATGGTTGTTGTTGCTTATGGTTTGATTTTACCTCAAGCAGTGTTGGATATGCCTCGTTTAGGTTGTTTAAATGTGCATGGCTCTCTCTTACCTCGTTGGCGTGGCGCCGCACCTATTCAGCGCGCTATCTGGGCTGGTGATAAGCAAACCGGTGTGACGATTATGCAAATGGATATGGGTTTGGATACTGGCGATATGTTGCACAAAGTGTATTGCGATATTGATGATCAAGAAACCTCCGCCTCGCTTTACTATAAATTAGCTGAAATTGCGCCATCTGTATTGATTGATGTTTTGGATCATTTGGAAGAAGGGAAATTCATTGCGGAAAAACAAGATGATAGCCAAAGTAACTATGCAGAGAAACTTTCCAAAGAAGAGGCTAAATTAGATTGGTCGCTATCGGCAGCCCAGCTTGAACGTAATATTCGCGCGTTTAATCCTTGGCCGATTAGTTTCCTACAATTAACTGATGAACAAGGTAATGAACAAACCTTAAAAGTTTATGCTGCTACCGTGTTGCCACATGTGGATAAACCAGCTGGGACGATTTTAAGTGTCGATAAAAAAGGTATCCAAATTGCCACGAAAGAAGGCGTTTTAAATTTATTGCAACTTCAGCCCGCAGGCAAGAAACCTATGTCTGTGCAAGACTTCCTCAATGGTCGAGCAGATTGGTTCCAGGTCGGTAAGGTTCTAAACTAATGGTATTTCAACGCAAAAAAACGGGAAAATCGACCGCACTTTCGGTACGCGCGATTGCTGCTCAAGTGATTTTACAGGTTTTAGATCAAGGTAAGTCCTTATCAACGTTACTTCCAGAAGTGCAATCGCAAGTAAAACCACAGGATTTACCTTTATTACAGGAAATCACCTTTGGTATTTGTCGCCTATTGCCTCGTTTAGAAAATATTATAAAAAAATTATTAGATAAGCCATTGAAGGGGAAAACCCGCATCGTGCACTGCTTGCTATTGGTGGGATTGTACCAATTACTTTATATGCGCGTGCCCGCTCATGCGGCGGTAGATGAAGTAGTTAATGCCACAAAATCATTGAAATCAGATAGTTTCCGTGGTTTGGTTAACGGTGTATTGCGTCGCTTCTTACGGGAAAAAGAAGATATTCTTTCCGTAGTAGATAAAAATTGGCAAACGCTTCATCCTGAATGGTTTGTGAATAAACTCAAAAAAGCTTATCCGAATTGGCGTGAAATTATTGAAGCAAATAACCAAAAGCCACCAATGTGGTTACGGATCAATCAACAGCAAAATAACACGAAAACTTACCGCACTTTATTGGAAGAGCAAGAGATAGTCTCATTGGAATGTGATAATCCACATGCTTTACGTTTAGCTCAACCGCTTTCTGTCTCGAAATTACCAAATTTTGAGCAAGGCGCAGTAACAGTCCAGGATCTCAATGCCCAATGGTCCGCTTTATTGCTTGAGCCACAAAATGATGAATTAATTTTAGATGCTTGCGCGGCTCCAGGTGGGAAAACAACGCATATTTTAGAAATAGCGCCACAAGCGAAAGTGATTGCGCTTGATGTCGAGGCTCATCGCTTAAAACGCGTCGAAGAAAATCTTACCCGTTTGAATCAACAGGCGGTTGTCGTTTGTGGTGATGCGACCGAGCCAGAAAAGTGGCTCTCAGAAATAGGTTTAAGTGGTGCATCCTTTGATCGTATTTTATTAGATGCACCTTGCTCAGCAACGGGCGTAATTCGTCGTCATCCAGATATTAAATGGTTACGTCAAGAAACGGATATTGCTCAATTGGTTGCCTTGCAAAGGCAAATTCTAAAAGCACTTTGGGCAAAATTGAAACCTAATGGCATTTTGCTTTACGCGACTTGCTCGGTGCTTCCCGATGAGAATAGTCAGCAAATACAGCATTTTTTAGCTGAAACACCCGATGCAGAATTAATGCCATTGCCGTTTGAACAAACGGAAAATACGATTGGAATCCAATTTTTACCACAAGAGAATGGCGGGGATGGGTTCTATTATGCAAAATTGAGAAAACGGTCAGCTTAAATGAATTTGCCTTTAATTGATGTCGTCATTCCTTGCTATAACACTGAACAAACGCTTGTTCGTGCAGTGGAGTCTGTGTTGCAGCAAAATAATCTTGGTAACCTTTGGCTGATTGATGATGCATCGACAGATAATACATTTGCATTAGCCTTACAGCTTGCAGAACAATATCCAGACAGAATCTCCGTCGAGCAAATGCCAAAAAATAGCGGTGTTGCGATGGCTCGAAATTGGGGCGCGATGCTCTCTGCTAAAAGTGCGGTCGATTTTATTGCGTTTTTAGATGCTGATGATGCATACGAACCTGGTGCATTGGAAGTGGCTGCAGCAACCTTTCATTTTCAGCCAGATACTTCAGTCGTGAGATTAGCATTAAAGCCGATAAATTTAGCTCAACGCTATGCAGAACACCCTAATTTTGATCTGGCATGGCAATATATGCGCATGACCTGCGGGGGAAATATCATTTTCAATAAAGCTTTTTTCTTAGCGTGTGGCGGATTTCCAACACATCAATTATTCAGAGAGCTCGGCGGTGAAGATGGCGCTTTAGGTATTGCAACCACTAAAACGGCAAAAGTAGCGACATTATTTGAAGATGTAGGCGTGTTGCATTTTTGTCGTGAAGGTATGCATGCGGAACGTTTACTCGACGGCCTATTATTTGGTAAACAAGATCCAGCGATTACCGCAGAAAAAATGGCAAAAGCTGAACAAGTCACATCGAACATTTGTCGCCGTATTGAGGCATTAAAGTGCAGTCTAAATTCAGCTGAAATTGGTATCCGACCTTTGGTTGTGGAGAGAACAGAATGAAAATAATCATCTTAGGTGCAGGGCAAGTAGGCACAACGCTTGCGGCAAATTTAGTGAGTGAAGATAACGATATCACGCTAGTCGATAATGAATCTCAACATTTGCAGAATTTGCAAGATAAGCATGATTTACGCGTGGTTAAAGGTTCCCCTTCTTCACCCAAGGTTTTGCGTGATGCAGGAGCCGCTGATGCAGATTTGATGGTTGCAGTAACGGCATCAGATGAAATCAATATGATTGCTTGCCAGTTGGGATATACCCTTTTCAATACCCCAACACGTATTGCACGTATTCGTAATGCGGAATATTTGCGTGAGAAAGATAAATTATTTAATGATGAAAACGTCCCCATCGATCATCTGATTTCACCAGAAAATTTAGTTACGGATGAGATTACACGTTTAATTGCTTATCCAGGTGCCTTACAAGTGGCGCATTTTGCCAATAATCGAATTAGCATTGTGGTTGTAAAAGCCTATTACGGTGGTCCGTTAGTGGGCTATGCACTATCTGCTTTTAAAGAGCATATGCCACACATTGATTGCCGTATTATTTCGATTTTACGTAATGATAGATTAATTCGTCCGCAAGGCTCGACCATTATTGAGGCGGGCGATGAAATCACATTCATTTGTGCGACAGAGCACATTAAAGCGGTGATGAGTGAGTTGCAACGCCTTGAGAAAACCTACAAGCGTATCATGATTGTGGGCAGCGGGAATATTGCCTCAGGTGTAGCAAAACAGTTAGAAGATAAGTATCAAGTGAAACTCATTGAGCGAGATGGTGAAAAAGCAAAAGTCTTGGCTGAGAAACTCTCTAAAACCCTTGTTTTCCATGGCGATGCCTCTGATCAAAACCTACTTTTTGAAGAACATATCGAAAACGTCGATGTCTTTTTATCATTAAGTGCGGACGATGAAGCCAATATTATGTCGGCATTACTGGCAAAACGTCTGGGTGCCAAAAAGGCGATGGTACTTATTCAGCGCATGGCATATATCAATTTGATTCAAGGCGGAACCATTGATATTGCGGTTTCACCACAACAAGCGACAATTTCTGCTTTATTAGGACATGTGCGTAAAGGGGATATCAAAAACGTGGCATCTTTGCGTCATGGTACTGCGGAAGCCATTGAACTTGTGGTACATGGCGATTCGACCACATCCAATGTGGTTGGAAGACAGATTGGCGATATTAAACTTCCAGTTGGTGCAATGATTGCGGCAATTTTACGTAAAAATGAGGTTATCATTGCACGTCGTCAGGTGACCATTGAAGAAGGTGATAGTGTCATTGTTTATATTAATGACAAGAAATCTGTGTCAGAAATAGAAAAATTATTCCAACCAAGTGCATTTTTTATTTAAATAACAGTTTACTTTTTAATCTGAAAACCTATAATACGCACTCTTTTAATTTTTTAAACCAACACAAAAGGAAATTTTATGAGCTTTCTTAAAGAATTCCGCGAATTTGCAATGCGTGGCAACGTAGTAGACATGGCAGTCGGTGTGATCATCGGTGGTGCTTTTGGTAAAATCGTAAGTTCACTTGTCGGCGACGTAGTAATGCCTGTATTAGGTATCTTAACTGGTGGCGTAGATTTCAAAGATTTAAAAATCACGTTAGCTCAAGCTGTAGGTGACACTCCAGCAGTAACTTTAAACTACGGTGCATTTATTCAAAACGTATTTGACTTCATCATCATTGCATTCGCAATCTTCATGATGATCAAAGGTATCAACAAAGTGAAAAAACCAGTAGAAGAAGTAAAAGGTCCTTCACAAGAAGAATTACTTGCTGAAATTCGCGATTTATTAAAAAAATAATAAGAATTTAATGTGAATAAAAAAGGTTGGTATTTTACCAACCTTTTCTTTTATCTGAAATTTAAGCTTTGAGTAATAATGCAACAGCCTCGCAAGCAATGCCTTGACTTCTACCTGTAAAGCCAAGTTTTTCTGTTGTGGTTGCTTTAACATTGACTTGCTCAATATCACAATGTAAATCTTCCGCAATTTTCGCTCGCATTGCATCGATATGCGGACGCATTTTAGGGGCTTGTGCAATAATGGTCACATCCACATTACCTACTTTATAGCCTTTTTCTTGTACTTGGCGGAATGCTTCTCGTAATAAAACACGGCTATCTGCATTTTTATATTGCATATCGGTATCGGGGAAGAGTTTACCGATATCTCCTAATGCTGCTGCACCTAATAAGGCATCCGTTAAGGCATGTAAGGCGACATCACCATCAGAATGGGCAATAAATCCGGTATGGTAAGGCACTTCAACGCCACCAATAATTAAAGGGCGATCTTCACCAAAAGCATGAACATCAAACCCATGTCCAATTCGTATCATAGAGTTTTCCTTGTTAAATAAAATTCGGCTAAAGCTAAATCTTCTGGACGTGTCACTTTAATATTATCACTCCTTCCTGCGACTAAGTGCGGTCGAAATCCGGCAAGTTCCATCGCAGAGGCCTCATCTGTAATATTAGCACCTTGAGATAGCCCTTGTTCAAGTGCATTTCTTAATAGATCGCAACGGAAAAATTGAGGTGTTTGTGCAAGCCAAAGTTCAGCACGATCTTCTGTTTTAATAATATCTTGTTGTTTATTCGCGCGTTTAATCGTATCGACCGCTGGAATGGCCAAAATAGCGCCGTGTTCATCATCGATTTGGAGCAATTTATCTAAATCTTGATGTGTTAAACAAGGTCTGGCTGCATCATGCACCAATGCCCAAGCATGGTCATTTTTAATCGCTTTTAGCCCATTGAGAACAGACTCTGCTCGTGTTTCACCACCTTCAACAAGGGTGATGTTTTGATGAGGAAATAAAGTCATTTCAGAAAGATAGGGATCATTTTTTCCTACTGCAAGAATAACGTGATTGATTGCAGGGTGGGATAAAATGACAGAGAGTGTATGTTCCAGAATCGTCTTGTCTAGGATTTTCAGATATTGCTTAGGTTTGTTTGCCTGCATACGGCTTCCAACACCCGCAGCAGGAATGACGGCAATAATTTCGCGGCTCATTATTTATGCTCTTTGACGATGTGATAGAACACTTCGTTTGGTTTGACCATATCATGGCTCATGCGTGCACGCTCTTCAATAGATTCAAAGCCTTTTGTTAATCCTTGAATTTCGGCGGAAATCATTTGATTTCTTTGTGAGAGCTTTTCATTTTCAGCTTTATTCTCTTTGATTTGAGCTGCGACATCTTTGTAATCAAAATAGCCGTTTTTACCAAACCAAAGATCGTACTGAAATAGCACGAGAATACCTACTAAAATTCCAATGAAAAGACGCATAAATTACCTATTATTTCTGAAAACTGGGGATAGTTTACCGTGAAATACAGCGAAATGCGATGAAAAAGTGCGGTTAAAAATAAGATGATTTTTGAAATGATTTCATTGGGCTCGTTGGATAACTTAAAAATGAAAAATGTGATCTACCTCACAAAATAGTTATAAAGTTTGATAAACCCATAGTCACTGCCCAAATAGGCTTGTTATACTTTTGCTTGTCATTATGACTTTTAACAGAAGGAACAATCAATGAAAACAACATTAAAACTTACCGCTATTGCAGCGATGTCAGCATTTATTTTAACGGGTTGTGCGACTCAAAATAAGAGTGCAGAAGCAGATGCTCAGCTTCAACAACAAGCGGTATTAGGTCTTAACTGGATTCAACAATCAGGCGAATACCAAGCCCTTTCTTACCAAGCATACAATGCGGCAAAAGTGGCATTTGATCACGCTAAAGTGAAAAAAGGTAAGAAAAAAGCTGTTGTGGTGGACTTAGATGAAACCATGTTAGATAACAGCCCTTATGCTGGCTGGCAAGTTCAAAATAACAAACCATTTGATGGCAAAGACTGGACTCGTTGGGTAGAAGCTCGTCAATCAGGTGTGGTACCAGGTGCAGTAGAATTCAATAACTATGTAAATACCCATGGCGGTAAAATGTTCTATGTTTCTAATCGTAAAGACAGCAATGAAAAAGCAGGTACGATTGATGACATGAAACGTTTAGGTTTTAATGGTGTTGAAGATTCAGCGTTTTACTTGAAAAAAGATAAATCACCAAAAGCAGCACGTTTTGAAGAAATTGAAAAACAAGGCTATGAAATCGTCGTTTATGTGGGCGATAACCTCGATGACTTCGGTGATGCGATCTATGGTAAACAAAATGCAGAACGTCGTGATTTCGTGGCACAAAACAAAGCGAAATTTGGTAAAACATTCATTGTTTTACCTAACCCGAACTATGGTGGTTTTGAAGGTGGCTTAGCGAAAGATTACTTCAAAGGTGATTCAAGCAGCAAAGTGAAAGCACGTTTAGATGCGATTAAAGCTTGGGATGGTAAATAATCTCCTGTTTTAAATAAAGCAACACCCGCAGAGATGCGGGTGTTTTGTTTTAGTCGAAAAGTGCGGTCTATTTTCGCATCATTTTTTCTTTATGAGATGCGAAGTCCGCACCTTTCGCCAGCATGCGAAGTTGTAAAATAACACGCTCTTTTAGTAAATCTTGTTCAGCTTTTGTCATGTCTAAGGCGTTGGAGCCAGCTGTGAATA
This sequence comes from Haemophilus sp., assembly GCA_019423005.1. GTDB lineage: Bacteria > Pseudomonadota > Gammaproteobacteria > Enterobacterales > Pasteurellaceae > Haemophilus_D. The sequence continues at coordinate 1,511 of JAHZCF010000042.1, read as the reverse complement.
CGATGGTTACCATTCCTTCCGCTTGAACATAAGACACATATTGAGAGTAGTGATTTTTCTTCGCAATGTATTCAGCTAATTCATCGACAAAGTGTTTGATTTCACGAGCGGCTGCAGTACGGAAAGCTTGAGAAGTGCCCGAACTTTCACGTAAGAGCAAACGGAACACGTTGGTGCTGTGAGTGATAAATTCAAAAAAGGTTTCAACAGAAACACGGATGACACTGCCGCCAGCATCAATACGCTTACGAGCTTGGCGCATTAGTTGACGGAGGGTTAAACCTGCTTCATCTACCATTTCTAATCCGAGCTCATCCATATCGCTAAAGTGGCGATAGAAAGAAGTTGGTGCAATGCCCGCTTCACGGGCAACTTCACGCAAGCTTAAATTAGAAAAGCTTTTTTCTGCACTTAACTGATTAAATGCGGCGTCAATTAAAGCTCGACGGGTTTTTTCTTTTTGAATTGCTCGAACACCAGCCATTTGGTTTTCCTCAGCTTATGATAAATTATTTTTTATTCGCTAAAATCGATTTAACTTGTTCACTGACCGCACTTGCAACGCGTTCATAGCGATTACGTAATGGTGAACCTGGGCGGTAAACGAGAGCAATAGTACGAGACGGTTCTGGCGAATGGCACGGAATATATTTTACACCTGCACGCGTGCCTTCATTTAATACCGCAAGTTCTGGCATGAAGGTGATGCCTGCATTAGCTGCCACCATATTACGCAACGTTTCAAGGCTAGTGGCTTGGAAGTGAGAGTCTTCTTTAGCACCGGCCGTAAAACAATAATCGAGTGCTTGATTACGTAAGCAATGCCCATCATCTAGCATGAGCATTTCTTGCCCTTTTAAGGTATTCATGGCAATTTTACTTTCTGAAGCCCAAGGATGTTGGTCGGATACAGCGAGTAACATTTTTTCATCAAAAATAGGCACTTCGATAAACGCTTCAGTTTCGGGTACCCGAGCCACAATTGCACAATCTAATCGGCCAGTTTCTAATTGTTCTAATAGTTGGTGAGTTTGGGCCTCGTAAAGAAAAACTTCTAAATCTGGGAAAGTTTCTTTCAATGTTGGTACAATATAAGGAAGTAGGTAAGGGCCAACGGTTGGGATTAATCCAATGTGTAATGGACCTGTCATTTCTTTACCTTGATTGCTAGCCATTTCTTTGAGTAATTTTACTTCGCGTAATACAGTGCGAGCTTGATCGACAAGTAACATACCTGATTGCGTGAAGAGTACTTTACGGCTAGTACGTTCAAGTAAAATAATGCCTAATTCATCTTCTAGTTTGCGAATTTGGCCACTTAAAGTGGGTTGGCTAACATTGCAAGAATCCGCCGCTCGACGGAAATGTTTAAACTCGGAAAGGGCTACTAAGTATTCTAAATCACGAATATTCATAGGGTTCTCACTTTATAGAATATGTCAATTAAAAGGATAGAATTAATTGATTATGACTATATCACAAAACTTTCTATAATGCCTATCAAGTTTTTA
>JAHZCF010000041.1 GCA_019423005.1 Haemophilus sp. | reverse complement strand
AAGCAGGGGATGGTGGAAACGGTTGTGTAAGTTTCCGCCGTGAAAAATTTATCCCCAAAGGTGGTCCTGATGGCGGTGATGGCGGTGATGGCGGTGATGTTTATTTGGTTGCAGACGAAAACTTAAATACCTTGATCGATTATCGCTTTACGAAACGTTTTGCCGCAGAACGCGGTGAGAATGGTCATAGTTCAGATTGTACTGGTCGCCGCGGTAAAGATATTACGTTACGTGTGCCAGTGGGAACGCGTGCAATTGATAATGACACTAAAGAAGTACTTGGCGATTTAACAAAGCATGGCGCCAAAATGTTAGTGGCGAAAGGTGGTTATCATGGTTTAGGTAATACACGTTTCAAATCTTCAGTGAACCGTGCGCCTCGCCAAAAAACCATGGGGACACCAGGTGAAAAACGCGATTTATTATTAGAATTAATGCTTCTTGCGGATGTCGGGATGTTAGGTTTACCGAATGCGGGTAAATCTACCTTTATTCGTGCCGTTTCAGCTGCAAAACCAAAAGTCGCTGATTATCCATTTACCACTTTAGTGCCAAGTTTAGGCGTAGTGAAAGTGGATGAGAGCCATAGCTTTGTAGTGGCAGATATTCCTGGATTGATTGAAGGCGCATCAGATGGTGCTGGTTTAGGGATTCGTTTCTTAAAACACTTAGAACGTTGTCGTGTGTTAATTCATTTAGTAGATATTAACCCAATTGATGAATCCGATCCTGCAGATAATATTGCGATCATCGAGTCAGAGTTATTCCAATATAGCGAAAAATTGGCAGATAAGCCGCGTTGGTTAGTCTTCAACAAAATTGACACGATGACTGAAGAAGAAGCGCATGAACGAGCACAAGAGATTACTGAACGCCTTGGTTGGGAAGAAGGCTATCACCTTATTTCTGCTGCAACCGGTAAAAATGTGCCACCACTTTGTCGTGATATTATGGATTTCATTGAAGCGAATCCGCGTGATGCTGAAGTGGAAGAAAATAAACCAGAAGAAGTGAAATTCAAATGGGAAGACTACCATCAAGAACAGCTTGCTGAACATCAATTTGATGATGAAGATGACGACTGGGATGATTGGGACGAAGAAGATGAAGAAGGCGTTGAGTTTATTTACAAACCTTAATGCCTAAATGAAAAAAGAGCGGAAATTTGACCGCTCTTTTTTTATTGGTGTTAACCTTTCTTTTTCCCACCTTGGCGCGCTTTAAAGCGAGGGTTGGTTTTCGAAATGACATAAACAACACCGTGGCGGCGAACAATTTTGCAGCCAGGACGATTTTTTGCACTTTTTAGCGAAGATAATACTTTCATTGAATATTCCTATTTTGATTTAAATGCGCCAAATTTACCGTAACGGCTTGCAAATTCACTTGCACGACCTTCGTTACCAATTTGACGAGTTTTACCAGTATAAAACGGATGGGAAGCAGATGAAGTATCACACATAAATACAGGGTATTCATTACCATCTTCCCATTTCATGGTGTTGTTAGTTTTAGCACAAGAACGGATCAGAAAGCCTTGTTTCGCGTTGGAATCATAAAATAAAACGGTACGATAATTTTCAGGGTGAATGCCTTTTTTCATTAGAGCTCCTTATATGACGGAAATAATTGGGCGAAGATACTAATTTAAAAGAGAATGATTATCAATGTATTTTTATTCATAGCGATGAGAATTTTTTTCATATTGAAAAAAGAAAAATGCCTTTCGGTTGAAAGGCATTTTGTCTGCTTGGAGGGAGAGTTATCCACGATTCGCATTTTTCATAATACGCTCTTTTGCTACTTTCCATTCACGCTCTTTAATATCATCACGTTTATCATGTTGTTTTTTACCTTTCGCAAGACCGATTTTGATCTTTGCCCAAGGACCTTTCCAATAAAGAGAAAGGGCAACAATGGTAAAACCATCACGGCTTGATTTACCGAAAAGATTATCCAGTTCACGTTTATTCAATAAAAGCTTACGTGTGCGAGTCGGATCGCAAACCACGTGAGTAGAGGCCAAGCTTAATGGTTGAATAGTCGCACCAAATAAATAAGCTTCGCCGTTTTTAAAAATGATATAGCTGTCGCTGATATTGGCTTTACCCGCGCGCATTGATTTTACTTCCCAACCTTGTAATTCAAGGCCGGCTTCAATTTCATCTTCAATAAAATATTCATGTCTAGCTCGTTTATTTAGCGCAATGGTGTTAGAGCCAACTTTGACTTTCTTTTTGGTCATTGTTATCCGTTATTCATTAATCGTAAATTGGCGTTGATTTTACCGAATCTCGCCGTGGATAGCAAAAAACAAAAGGCTGATTTGACTCAGCCTTTTATTACTAAATGATAGATTATTCTTCTAATTCACCACAGAAACGATAGCCTTCACCATGCACGGTCGCAATGATTTCTGGGGTATTAGGATGATCTTCAAAATGTTTTCGAATACGACGAATTGTTACATCCACAGTACGATCTTGTGGTTTTAATTCACGTCCTGTCATTTTTAGCAATAATTCTTCACGAGTTTGTAATTTGCCAGGGTTTTCGCAGAAATGCAACATGGCACGGAATTCACTACGAGGCAGTTTAAATTCAACGCCTTCAGGTGTGATTAAATTGTGGCTATTTAAATCCAGTGTCCACCCATTAAAACGATAGTTCTCACGTTGTAAATGGGTTTCTTTGCCATTTAGTGTCATGGTGCGATGCAATAAATTTCGTGCACGAATGGTGAGTTCTCTTGGGTTAAATGGTTTAGTGAGATAATCATCTGCCCCAATTTCCAAGCCTAAAATTTTATCGACCTCGTTATCTCGCCCCGTGAGGAAGATTAATGGAATTGCAGCTTTCTCACGTAATTCACGCCCCAGTAATAAACCATTTTTACCAGGTAAGTTGATATCTAATACGATGAGATTGACCGTTTCTGAGTTTAACTGACGATACATTTCCGCACCATCTTGTGCTTGTAATACCTCATAGCCCTCAGCTTCAAAAATTCCTCTTAACGTATTACGGGTTACCGCTTCATCTTCCACGATGAGAATTTTTGGGGTAGCCATTCATTGCTCCTTGTTATACTTCGTTATGGGCATATTCTATAATTGTAACATTGCTGTAACAATAGAAAAGTATGGTCATTTTTTTAAATTACATTTAATTTTATGATCTAAGTCATAAATTCTTAACATTCTGTTCATCTATGCTAGAATTTTAACAGGAACAACAAATGGAACTTTATGATGAAACGAATTCTTCTTTTTTTATTTTTTATTTTTACCGCACTTTCCACTCAAGCCGGTCTTTTTGATAAGAAACCGGCTTTCTTACCTGTGGATGAAGCTTTTCAATTTTCAGCTGCGAAAAGCGAGAATCAAGAAAATGTGATCGTCAATTGGTCGATTGCAGAAGGGTATTATCTCTATCAAGAGAAAATTTCCGTGAAGCTCAATCAAGAAGAAAATGCATCATTTGATGTAGCTACATTTTCTCTTTCACCCGAAGATTATAACGATCCTTATTTTGGCTTAATGAAGATTTTCAAAAAGCCCGTGCAAGCTATTTTTAAAGCGAGTCAGCCGCCATTAAAAGCAGAAGATATGGTTGAGATTGCTTACCAAGGTTGTACTGAGGGCTTTTGTTATCCACCTGAAGTGAAAGAAATTAAAGTGGCAGATTTGCCTATTGCACAGGTCGCTAATACTGAAAAAACATCGGAAAACTCGACCGCACTTTCAGCACAACCTAAAGCAGAACAAGACCGTTTAGCGGAAAGTTTATTTAACAGCAAATATGCTGTATTTGGTTTCTTCTTGTTAGGATTAGGTTTGGCCTTTACCCCTTGTGTATTGCCAATGCTACCACTGCTTTCAGCGATAGTGATTGGCCAAAATCAGCGTCCTAATATGTGGCGCGCTTTTGCATTAAGCTTTGTGTATGTGCAGGGGATGGCGCTGACTTATACCTTGCTAGGCTTGATTGTCGCCGCAATTGGTTTACCGTTCCAAGTGGCTTTACAACATCCTTATGTGATGATTGGCTTATCAATCATCTTTGTCTTGTTAGCCTTGTCGATGTTCGGTGTATTTACCTTACAGCTCCCAAGCTCCTTACAAACAAAACTCTCTTTACTTAGCCAACAGCAAAAAGCCGGCGCTTTGGGTGGCGTGTTCTTAATGGGCATGATTGCGGGGCTTGTGGCTTCGCCTTGCACATCAGCACCGCTTTCTGGCGCATTGCTTTACGTGGCGCAGAGTGGGGATTTATTCACTGGCGCGATCACGCTTTATTTGCTTGCGTTGGGCATGGGCGTACCGCTGATTTTAATCACTTTATTTGGGAATAAAATCCTGCCTAAATCAGGTATGTGGATGGAAACCGTCAAAAAGCTCTTTGGCTTTGTGATGCTCGCATTACCGGTATTCTTAATTTCTCGTATTTTGCCTGATGAATGGACATCAAGATTATGGGCGATGCTTGGTACCGCATTCTTCATTTGGTTTGCTTTCCAAATGCCGAAAAATGGCACAGGTTGGGTATTCCGAATTCTTTTTTTAGTCGCGGCTATGATTAGTGTTAAACCGCTTCAAACTTGGGTTTGGGGCGAAACCTCAACACCAAGTGCGGTCGAAAATAAAGCGGTTTCTCATGTTGAATTTAAACAAGTAAAAAGCGAAGCTGAATTGCAACAAGCACTTGCTGAAAATAACAAACCGCTTGTGATGCTCGATCTTTATGCGGATTGGTGTGTGGCGTGTAAAGAGTTTGAAAAAGAAACATTTAGTGATCCAAGTGTACAAAAAGCCTTTGGTGACATGCTGCTTCTTCAAGTGGATATGACGAAAAACTCCGAAGAAAACCGTGCTTTAATGACAAAATATAAAGTGCTAGGTTTACCGACGATTTTATTCTTTAACCCAGATGGAAAAGAAATAGAGGGGAGTCGTGTTAACGGATTCATGCCGCCAGTTGAGTTTTTACAATGGATTAAGAAAATCAGTAAAGCGTAAGATTATTTCCTAATCGTAAAAAGTCCTTTTCGATTTTAGGTATTGTTTGGCTTTGGGTTAATCATTAATATACACCCCGTTCTCAAATCACTTTTTATTTTTTATTAGGAAAACTTTATGAAAAATTTAGAAAAATACTCTCCGTATGTTTTAGCTTTATTACGTATCGTCGCTGCATATATGTTTATCTTACACGGCACAGCGAAATTCTGGGAATTCCCAATTTCAATGACGGGCGGTAACGGCGCAGTGGGCGATCCAATGATGATTGTCGGTGGAGTAATCGAGATTGTCGGTTCAATCCTATTAATTTTAGGTTTATTTGTTCGCTCAGCGGCATTTATCCTTTCAGGTCAAATGGCTTATGCGTATTTCTTTATGCACGTTGCAGGTAAAGGGAATTTATTCTTCCCAATCGCGAACGGTGGTGAACTTGCTTTACTTTACTCTCTCGTGTTCTTCTATTTTGTGTTTGCTGGTGCCGGTGCATTTTCTTTAGATAACCGCAAACGCTAATCACATTATTCACACTGTTAAGTTGCCCGCATTTTGCGGGCTTTTTTATTTTTTAAACCTCCTAAATAATAAGCAGTCGAACCTTGAAGTGCGCTTACCAGGAAAATTTTTTCTACATAAACGCAAACGTTTGCGTTATAATTCCCCGCGCTTATTTTTAACCATTTAATTAAAGGAAAATGTAATGACAGATCGTCCAATTCGTCAGGCTTTACTGAGTGTTTCTGATAAAGCCGGTATCGTAGAATTTGCTCAAGGCTTAATACAGCGTGGTGTAAAACTACTTTCCACAGGCGGTACTGCAAAATTGTTAGAGCAACATGGTTTGCCGGTGACTGAAGTGTCTGATTATACGGGATTCCCTGAAATGATGGACGGTCGTGTAAAAACCTTACATCCAAAAGTGCATGGCGGGATTCTTGGGCGTCGTGGTACAGATGATGCGATCATGCAGCAACATGGCATTGAAGGCATTGATATGGTCGTCGTGAATTTATATCCATTTGCAGCCACTGTGGCTAAACCAGATTGCACCTTGGCTGATGCGGTAGAAAATATCGATATCGGTGGACCAACCATGGTGCGTTCTGCAGCGAAAAACCATAAAGATGTGGCGATTGTGGTAAATAATGGTGATTTCAATGCAATTCTTGCAGAGATGGATAAACATCAAAACAGCCTAACGCTTGAAACCCGTTTTGATCTTGCGATTAAAGCATTTGAACATACCGCTCAATATGATTCCATGATTGCCAACTACTTTGGACAAATGGTGAAACCATATCATGTAGCAGAGGAAGAAGATGCGAATGCGAAGTGCGGTCAATTCCCACGGACTTTAAACCTTAACTTCGTGCGTAAACAAACCATGCGTTACGGCGAAAACGCCCATCAAAATGCTGCTTTCTATGTTGATTTGAATGTGAAAGAGGCGAGCGTGGCTACGGCTAATCAACTCCAAGGTAAAGCCTTGTCTTACAATAATATTGCAGACACCGATGCAGCACTTGAATGCGTGAAAGAATTTGATGAGCCAGCTTGTGTGATCGTTAAACATGCCAATCCATGCGGTGTGGCTTTAGGTAAAGATATTTTAGACGCCTATAATCGCGCTTACCAAACCGATCCAACTTCTGCATTTGGCGGCATTATTGCGTTCAACCGTGAATTAGACGAAAAAACGGCGAATGAAATTGTGGAGCGCCAATTCGTTGAAGTGATTATTGCGCCGAAAGTTTCTGCTGAAGCGCAAGAAGTCGTGAAACGTAAGAAAAATGTTCGTTTGCTTGAATGTGGTGAATGGACGTCACGTTCCGAACGTTTAGATTTCAAACGTGTAAACGGCGGTTTATTAGTACAAGATGCGGATTTAGGCATGGTTGGTTTGGATGATTTAAAAGTGGTGAGCAAACGTCAACCAACTGAACAAGAATTAAAAGACTTATTATTCTGCTGGAAAGTGGCGAAATTCGTGAAATCCAATGCCATTGTTTACGCCAAAGATAACCAAACCATAGGCATTGGTGCTGGCCAAATGAGCCGTGTGTATTCGGCCAAAATTGCAGGTATCAAAGCACAGGATGAAGGCTTAACCGTGGCTGGTTGTGTGATGGCATCTGATGCTTTCTTCCCATTCCGTGACGGCATTGATGCAGCGGCGAAAGTAGGGATTCAATGTGTGATCCATCCAGGTGGTTCAATGCGCGATCAAGAAGTTATCGATGCAGCAGATGAACATAATATGGTGATGGTATTAACTGGAATGCGTCATTTTAGACATTAATTTATCTAACTATCCCCTCTTTAGCAAAGAGGGGGGAATTACAGGAAAAAAATAGCCGCACTTTTTTTAAATTAGGCATACGCAAGGACTACAATATGAACATCCTCATCATCGGAAATGGCGGGCGTGAACACGCCTTGGCTTGGAAAGCTGCACAATCTCCATTAGCGGACAAAGTTTTCGTCGCACCAGGCAATGCGGGTACAGCATTGGAACATAAAGTAGAAAACGTGAATATTTCTGCAACAGATATTCCTGCATTGGTGAAATTTGCTCAAGATAAGCAAATCGGGCTCACAATTGTGGGGCCGGAAGCCCCGTTAGTGATTGGTGTGGTTGATGCATTTCGTGAGGCTGGACTGAAAATTTTTGGCCCAACGCAAGCGGCTGCGCAATTGGAAGGTTCAAAGGCATTCACCAAAGATTTCCTCGCGCGTCATAAAATCCCAACGGCAGAATATCAAAACTTCACCGAAGTTGAGCCTGCATTAGCGTACTTGTGTGAGAAAGGCGCGCCAATTGTCGTTAAAGCAGATGGTTTAGCGGCGGGGAAAGGCGTAATCGTTGCAATGACATTGCAAGAAGCGGAAGACGCTGTACGTGATATGCTTTCGGGCAATGCCTTTGGCAAAGCGGGTAGCCGAGTGGTGATTGAAGAGTTTCTAGATGGTGAGGAAGCCAGTTTTATTGTCATGGTGGACGGTAAAAACGTTGAACCTATGGCTACCAGCCAAGATCATAAACGCGTGGGCGAAAATGATACAGGTTTGAATACCGGCGGTATGGGGGCTTATTCTCCTGCGCCAGTGGTGACACCTGAAATTCATGATCGGGTGATGCGTGAGGTGATCTATCCAACGGTCAACGGCATGGCTGCAGAAGGCAATGTTTATACCGGTTTCTTGTATGCCGGTTTGATGATCATGCCAAATGGCCAGCAGAAAGTAATCGAGTTTAACTGTCGTTTCGGTGATCCAGAAACCCAGCCGATCATGCTACGCCTTGAATCAGATCTCGTTGAGCTTTGCCTTAAAGCTTGCGAGGGAAAATTGGATGAAGTGAAATCTCAATGGAATCCAAAAGCGTCCTTAGGGATTGTGTTAGCCGCGGAAGGCTATCCAGGAGATTATCGTAAAGGCGATGTGATTAGCGGTTTACCACAAAGTGCGGTCGAAAATGAGAAAGTTTTCTTAGCGGGCGTCGCAGAAAAAGAAGGCAAATTAGTTACGAATGGCGGTCGCGTACTTTGTGTTACTGCATTAGGCGAAAGCGTATTTGAAGCGCAACAAAAAGCCTTAAAACTCGCTGAGCAAATTCAATGGGCAGGGCGTTTTTATCGTCGAGATATTGGCTATCGTGCCGTTGAACGTGAGCAGCAAAAATAATTACATTTAATGTTAAGGAACAGTATGGATTATAAAAATAAAGAATTATGTCGTCTTCGCACAATCAGTTTTTTTCTAACATTACATAAAGATAAAACTCAATGGGAAAGCGCCCTCTATTCGGTGAAACGTGATGTGGATTTGTTATTACCTGCTGTGCAGAAAGCAGGTTATACCTTACAATCGATTCGAGTGATTACCAATCCCTTTGGTGAATATTTGGATTTAACCAATTTGCAGACAGCAAAAGCAGATTTGCAGTATTTAACGGAATTACTGAATAAATTTAATGAAAGTGGAATTCGTCTTCGATTTGCAATAGGTGCAGCGAGAAATAAAGAGGAAATTGCTTTATTACCAGAGTTAATCGCCGCTTATGGCGACTTGTGTAATGCTTGTGTCAATGTGCCATTAGATGAAAATGGCGTGTTAGATAATGAACTTATTGAGCAATCTGTTTATGCGGTACAACGAATTGCAAATATCACACCACGTGGCGAAGGTAATTTTAACTTTACGGTGAATTTTAACTGCAAGCCATTTATTCCTTATTTCCCCGCCGGTTATCATCTAAGTCATTTACCAAACAGTTTTGTCATTGGTTTAGAAACACCCGATTTATTAGTCGAAGTATTAAAATCTGTGCCAAAATCGCCTCATAATCAATTTTATGCTGATTGTTATCAGGCTATGTCGCAAGCTCTGCAATATCATGTAGATCAAGTATTAGAGATGTTAAGTGCGGTCAAATTGTCGGGAAAATTTGAATTTGCAGGCATTGATAGTTCAGCGGCACCATCAAAAAATTGTTCATCCATAACAAAAATCTATGAATTAATGGGATTACCTTATTTTGGTGCAGCTGGTTCAGTAGAGGTTTCTGCGTTACTGACAAAAGTGTTTAAATCAATCCAACGTGTGCCATTGGTTGGGTTTTCCGGATTAATGTTGGCGGTGACAGAAGATTTGGGTTTAGCCGAAGGGACACAAAAACAATATTTTGATATTCGCGCTTTACTGACTTATAGCGCCGTATGTGGTATCGGTTTAGACACGGTTCCTGTGGCTGGAAATGTTAAGGCAGAAAGCATAGCGGCTATTATGCGCGATACGGGAACGATGGCATTTCGCTTAAATAAACCACTCACTGTGCGTTTATTTCCCATTCCGAATAAGGTTGCAGGTGAAATATCAGAATTTGAGAGTGATGATTTATGTAACTGCCGCCTTTTACACATTCCTGATTAAACGAAAATTTCCCTATTTTGTTGTGATCAACGTTATCCCTACTGTCAATAAAAGGAGTATCTCATGAGAAAATTAATATTAGGTAGCCTTGTTGCTGCATTATTAACAGGTTGCTCGGGGGCTTCAAATGTCTCACAAAGTTCAACATTAGATGGCGAGTGGATTTGTCATACTATCCCGACACAAGATAAACAAACTTACGATCGCTTAGATCACTTTGTCTTAAAGCCAGATGGAACAGGCGCCTTGCGAGGCATTTCCTACATTGAATTGGATAAAGAGACGACTATTCGTTATTTAACAAAAGGTAAGGTGAAATGGCAGAGCCAAAATAATGTCTTGAGTTTTGATTTTGTTAATCGCGCGATGGTGCCTGCGCACAGTAACAATGTGGCTAAAGCCATCAAGCAAGATAAGAAATTACAAAAACAAGAAAAAGAGCAATTAGCTACGTTTTATAGCAAATCAGGCGATCACGTGAATATGCCAATTGAGCTTAAACAGAATGGCAATCAACTTATTTTAGATAAGGATTTTGCGACTTGCCGACGAGTCACAGAGAATGACAAAGATATTCAGTTATTGAATCAGTGGTTTGTGAAGAAATAAATACAATTATTTTAAGCTTGATACAAAAACAAGCGTGATTTTAACCGCACTTTATTTTTGTAAATGTTGAAATCAAATTAATAAAAGGAGTATTACTATGAGAAAATTAGTATTAGGTAGTCTTGTTGCTGTATTGCTATCGGGATGTGCAACAGCACATCAGCAAACAGAACAGGAAAAAGCGTTGGTGGGCGATTGGATTTGCCATGTTAAGCCTGCGGCAAAAGCCCCTTTACCAGTCGAGCATTTTGATTACATCACATATCGAGCGGATCAAACTGTGCTGATGCGTGGTATCTCTCAGATTGATACAAAAGAAGGTTGGATGCGTTATTTATTGCAAGCCAAAGCCAAATGGCAGGCAGGTGATGGTAAATTGAGTTATGACTTTACTGATCGTCTATTTAAAACAGCCCATTCACCACAAGTTGCGAAAATCATAGAGCAAGTTCCAGAGTTTAAAGACTATGAGAAGGAATTTGTTTCACTTTGTGATCGTTGTGGTGATCATTTGGATATGAAGATTAAAATGAAAAGTCCAACAAGGATGACAAATTTTAATACTTATACGAAAGAAACCAGCCAATGCCGTAAACTTAGTGCGGGCGAGAAAACAAAAGAAGTTAAATTAATTGAAAAATTAGTGAAAGAAAAAGGCTCGATTTAGATAAATGAATGTTTTTCATTGTAAT
>JAHZCF010000040.1 GCA_019423005.1 Haemophilus sp. | reverse complement strand
GAGGATTGTTTAGCCGATTGGCAAAAAATTGAATTATGCGAAGCTGACCAATCTAGTGAAAATAATAGCGGCACAACTGCACATGCTGGATCTGGCTCCTCTCTCTCGGGCAATTTAAATACACGTCCAAGCAATAATAGCGAATGGTCAGAAGACAATCAGACCGTCAAACAAACCTTAAATCCAGATGGAGCAACTCACTCTGGCAACTCAAACGGTTCAGAGGGAGCAACTCACTCTGGCAACTCAAACGGTTCAGAGGGAGCAAGCCACACGAGCTCTGCAACAGGAGAAGGACACGGTAGTATGGGCAGTGCGATTGCAGGTGCTGCAATGGGTTATATGATTGCGCGTACGATGGGCTCATTTTTAGGTCCAAGCTACAATCCAAGTAACCGTGCCGTTTCAACGCCGACGGGCCAAGTTATCCAACCGCAAACTAATCGTTCTGTTGGTAAGCCTGTATTAGTGAAAGGCAATGCAGGTAGCACTTACAGCAAACCAGTTTCACGTGGCGGCTTTAAAAGCTCAAATTCAAGCAGTAACCGTAGCTCAGGCGGTTAAATATGAAACGAATCACAGGCTTTCCTACTCGCCCTAATATGGTGCAACAATTATTAGATGTGGGCTTTGATTACTATAATCTGCCCTCCTCTGATGGTTCCCATTATTGGTCGGATAATGTAGCGTATGAATTTACCCTAGCGGAAATCGATCATATTGAAGACGCCACCAACGAATTGCACGCGATGTGTATGGACTTTGTTGCCGATGAAGTGAAACAAGGTGATTATGCCCATTATCGCTTCACCGATTTACAGAAAAATCTGATTGAACAAACATGGGCTAAAAACGTACCGCACTTATATGGCCGTTTTGATTTTGGTTATGACGGCGAAAACCTCAAAATGTTTGAATACAATGCCGACACCCCTACTTCCTTGCTTGAAGCTGCTGTGGTGCAATGGCAATGGTTAGAGCAAATTGAAGGCTTAGCGCATCGTGACCAATTCAATTGGATTCACGAAGAATTGCTCAATCGCTTTCAGTTTATTCAACAGCAAACAGGACTAAACGATTTCCATTTTAGTGCCATGCAAGAAGCGGGACGTGAAGATTGGGGCAATATCGATTACCTAGCAGATGTGGCTTACAACGCAGGTTGGCATATTCATCAGCTCGCTATTGAAGATGTGGGCTACAATAAAGACAGTCAGCAATTCCTCGATCTGAATAATCAGCCTATTGATTGTTTATTTAAGCTCTACCCGCTTGAATGGATGACTACGACAGAATATGCTCCACACATGCTTAATTCATCCACCACTTTTATTGAACCTGCGTGGAAATTACTATTAAGCAATAAAGTGCTGTTAGCGAAATTGTGGCAAAAACATCCAAATCATCCATTATTACTACCCGCTTACTTTAGCAAGCATGATATTACCGATCGTCAATCAATATGGGTGAAAAAACCGACTTTAGGTCGTGAGGGCGCCAATGTTTCTTACTATGAAAAACGTAATGGTCTGGAATTTGCCGCTAAAGGCAGTGAACATTCTGCTTTTTACGATCAAGCAGGTTACATTTATCAACAAAAATTTGAACTGCCAAATTTTGATGGCATGTACCCTATGATTGGTTCTTGGGTAGTGGGAGATGTGGCTTGTGGCATTGGATTGAGAGAAGATTTTACCCCAGTTACCGGCAATGATAGCCACTTTATTCCGCATTACTTTGTAGAATAAAAACAACGCAAAAACTAACCGCACTTAACAGATAATAAGGAGATAAATATGTATCCATTTAGTTTTCAAAACCCTACTCGTATTGAATTTGGTCTCGATAAAGAAAAAGAGATGGGTAAATATATGCACGAATACGGTGCAAAAAAGGCCTTAATTATCTATGGCAGTGAGCGAATCAAACATTCCGGCTTATTTGAAGATGTGGCTAAAAGTTTACGTGAGCATGGCATTGAATACGTTGAATGTGGCGGGGTAAAAAGTAACCCGACAATCAACAAAGTCCGTGAAGCCGTTGCAATGGCAAAAGCCTTTGGTGCAGATAGCGTGTTGAGTATCGGTGGTGGCTCTTGCCTTGATAGTGCGAAAGCGATCGCAGCTGGTGCGTGCTATGAGGGTGATACTTGGGACTTTTTTAAAGGCACACCGGTGCAAAAAGCGTTGATGATTTTTGATGTAATCACCCTTGCGGCAACAGGCAGTGAAATGAACTGGGGAGCCGTCATTACCAATGAAGAAACGCAGCAAAAATATTCAATTCACAGCAATCATTTATTCCCAAAAGTATCCGTCATTAATCCGAAATTGCAAGCGACCGTCAGTCGTGATTATTTAGTGTATTCTGCCGCAGATATTATTGCTC
>JAHZCF010000004.1 GCA_019423005.1 Haemophilus sp. | reverse complement strand
GCAATCCAACGACGCCTGAAAAAGGCTTGTTCCGTTTTATTTGGTCAAGCATTGACGGCATGAAAGGCTGGATCTTTTTACTCGCGGTATTGACGGTCGGTACTGGGGTGATGGAAGCCTTACTTTTCCAATTTATGGGATTATTGGTGGATTGGTTGGGTGCTTATTCACCAACTACACTTTGGCAAGAAAAAGGGCATTTACTCGCCGGTATGGCAGCCTTGCTTATTTTCAGTATTGTATGGTCATTTGTGGGCGTGAATGTTCGCTTACAAACGCTACAAGGGGTGTTCCCAATGCGTTTGCGTTGGAATTTCCACCGTTTGATGCTAGGACAAAGCTTAAGTTTCTACCAAGATGAATTTGCAGGTCGTGTATCGGCGAAAGTGATGCAAACCGCCCTTGCAGTGCGTGATACCGTCATGACCATTGCGGATATATTGGTGTATGTTGCCGTCTATTTTATTACTTCAGGCTTGGTTCTTGCAGCTTTAGATACCTGGTTTTTAGTGCCGTTTTTCTTATGGATTGTGGCATTTGTGACTATTTTACGTTTGCTTATTCCACGTTTAGCGAAAACCGCACAACGACAGGCTGATGCCCGATCTCTCATGACAGGGCGTATTACGGATGCTTACTCAAATATTGCAACGGTAAAACTATTTTCACATGATGCGAGAGAAGCGAATTATGCAAAACGTTCCATGGAAGAATTTATGGTCACCGTGCATGCACAAATGCGTTTAGCAAGTTCATTAGATACCTTAACTTACGCAACCAATATCTTCTTAACGTTAAGCACCGCGATTTTAGGTGTGGTGTTATGGCAAAACGGCCAAGTCGGTGTGGGTGCAGTGGCTACTGCAACTGCGATGGCATTACGTGTAAATGGTCTTTCTCGTTGGATTATGTGGGAATCAGCTCGTTTATTTGAAAATATCGGGACAGTGAATGATGGTATGGCAACACTAACCAAACCGCATACTATTGTTGATAAGCCAAATTGTATTCCATTAGAAGTAAAACACGGTGAGATCAAATTTAATAATGTTTCGTTTGCCTATGATCCGAATAAACCGTTACTTAACCATTTTAATCTCACCAT
>JAHZCF010000039.1 GCA_019423005.1 Haemophilus sp. | reverse complement strand
TCTTCTAATTTTAAGATTTCATTGACCTTCACACCTAAGGCTTCACAACGTTGAACTTCTTCAGCGGCAATTTTACGGTTTTCTTCTGTATCGCCTTTCACTTCATTACGTGGAATAAGGCGAGCTTGCATATCCCCACCTAATGCGCGAATTGCAGCAGCAGCTGCCACACCTTCAGGTGCACCACCAATGCCATAAACCATATCCACTTCAGCATCCGGTAAGCAACATAAAACCGAAGCAGCAACATCACCATCTGGAATAGCCATCACGCGAATACCAAGATTATGCATTTGCTTAATCACTTCATCATGACGTGGTTTAGCGAGCACCATCACGGTTAAATCCGATAAGGATTTACCTAAACGAGAAGCCACACGGCGAAGGTTTTGTTCAATCGGTAAACTTAAATCGATCATACCTTTCACTTCAGGACCGACGACCAATTTTTCCATATACATATCAGGCGCTTTTAAAAAAGTACGTTTACCACCAGCAGCCAACACTGAAATGGCATTTGATTGGCCCATTGCAGTCATTCTTGTACCATCAATCGGATCAACCGCAATAGAAACGAGTTCACCATTACCTGATCCCACTTTTTCGCCAATATAAAGCATTGGTGCTTCGTCAATTTCCCCTTCACCAATCACAATTTCACCGTCCATATGGATTAAATTCAGCATATAACGCATGGCTTTGACTGCTGCATCATCCGCCGCATTTTTATTACCACGACCAAGCCAAGTGTAAGCAGCCAATGCTGCCGCTTCGGTTACTCTTGAAAATTCAATAGCTAATGCACGATTCATTTTTTCCCCCAATGCAAAAAGTCTCGTTATTTTATCATCAAGCAAACGTTTGCATAATAATTTTTGACAATAGGCTTTTAAAAATAGGATTAAGTGGGTAGAATAAAGCCATTTCGGACTATTTTAAAAAAGGAAATCACTATGTCTTTAGAAATTTTAGATCAGCTTGAAGAAAAAATTAAACAAGCAGTAGAAACGATTCAATTACTTCAACTTGAAGTAGAAGAGTTAAAAGAACAAAAAAATCAATCTCAACAATCAGTAGAAGCCTTGCGAAATGAAAATGAGCAACTTAAAAATGAGCACCGCAACTGGCAAGAACATATTCGTTCATTGTTGGGTAAATTCGACAACGTATAATGACTATAAAGGCTTAGAAAATCTAAGCCTTTTTTCTTATTAGGAAACAATATGAATATTTGCGTGATTTCAGGCAGCACATTAGGCAGCGCTGAATATGTGGCGGAGCATTTAGAAGAGGTGTTAAAAACACAAGATTTTTCTACCGCACTTTTCCACGGACCAGAACTTGATGATGTAATTGATGAAAATATTTGGTTGATTGTCACTTCAACACATGGTGCAGGTGAATTACCTGATAATTTGAAACCACTCTTTGAGCAAATTGCGGCATCAGATAAAGATTTCTCTTCCCTCCGCTTTGCCGTTGTAGGCTTAGGCAATTCAGATTACGATACATTCTGTCATGCCGTGAATAAAGTCGAAACACAATTAAGTGAAAAAAGTGCAGTCAAAATTTGCGAGAGTTTAAAAATCGATGTCTTGCATGTTGATGATCAAGAACAATTTGCAGAAGATTGGTTACCACAATTTATTCATGCACTTTAGTCATAATAAAGCGATAATTTGAGTTATCGCTTTTTCTTTATCCATTATCTAAAAAAATCACCTGTGGATAACTTTAATAAAACCTGTCAAAAACTTGTTTTTTTCCACTGAGTAAATATGATGATTGTTTTAGCTGTGGATAAAATTAAAGGTTATCCACAAGAAAAAGCCTCCAAACTGACGACATTTCAACACAGTCTAAAATGATCTAACTTCTTCATTTAAAAAAGAAAAAGGATCTTATTCACAAGGTAAAAGGATCATAATAGTAACAATAATAAGATCTTTATATATAAATAGATCTTATCTTTATTACCTCTCGATCTTCTCTCATCACAGATTGAATTCTTACTTTCAAGCACACGTAATTTTCAGTAGAATAGCGCCTATTTTTAGATCGAAGATCAAATTGAAGACGAAGAGAGAGATATGTTTTACACCGAAAATTATGATGTGATCGTTGTTGGTGGCGGTCATGCCGGTACAGAAGCCGCATTGGCACCAGCACGCATGGGATTAAAAACCCTGCTATTGACACATAATGTTGATACCCTTGGACAAATGTCATGTAACCCGGCTATTGGTGGTATTGGTAAAGGCCATTTAGTGAAAGAAGTGGATGCGATGGGCGGCTTAATGGCGCATGCTGCAGATAAGGCGGGTATTCAATTTCGTACTTTAAACAGCAGTAAAGGGCCTGCTGTACGTGCAACTCGTGCTCAAGCTGACCGCGTGTTATATCGCCAAGCCGTACGCATCGCACTTGAAAACCAAGCAAATTTAGATATTTTCCAACAAGAAGTAACCGATATTTTAATTGAACAAGATCGCGTTTGTGGTGTGGAAACCAAAATGGGGCTTAAATTCCGTGCTAAATCGGTCATTTTAACTGCCGGTACTTTCTTAGCAGGTAAGATCCATATTGGTTTAGAACATTATGAAGGTGGCCGAGCTGGTGATCCGGCATCTGTTACACTTTCTCATCGTCTACGTGATCTGAATTTACGCGTTGATCGTTTAAAAACCGGTACACCACCGCGTATTGATGCACGTACAATCAATTTTGATATTTTAGCTAAACAGCATGGTGATGAGGTGTTGCCTGTGTTCTCTTTTATGGGATCAGTGGATGATCATCCTCAACAAATTCCTTGTTATATCACCCATACTAATGAACAAACTCATGAAGTGATCCGTAATAACTTGGATCGTAGTCCAATGTATACCGGTGTGATTGAAGGAATCGGTCCGCGTTATTGTCCATCTATTGAAGATAAAGTGATGCGTTTTGCGGATCGTAATTCACATCAAATTTATTTGGAACCAGAAGGCTTAACCAGTAATGAAGTGTATCCAAACGGGATCTCTACTAGTTTGCCGTTTGACGTACAAATGGGTATTGTGAACTCCATGAAAGGTTTGGAAAAAGCTCGTATCATTAAACCAGGTTATGCCATTGAATATGATTATTTTGATCCGCGTGATTTAAAACCTACTTTAGAAACTAAATCTATTTCTGGTTTGTTCTTTGCGGGTCAAATTAATGGTACAACCGGTTATGAAGAAGCAGCGGCACAAGGATTATTGGCGGGGATTAACGCAGGTCTTTATGTACAAGAAAAAGAGGCATGGTATCCACGCCGCGATCAATCCTATAGTGGCGTATTGGTTGATGACCTTTGTACACTTGGTACCAAAGAACCGTATCGTGTATTCACTTCTCGTGCAGAATACCGTTTGTTATTACGTGAAGACAATGCAGACATTCGTTTAACGCCAATTGCCCATGAATTAGGTTTGATTGATGAGGCTCGCTGGGCACGCTTTAATCAAAAAATGGAAAATATTGAGCAAGAACGTCAACGCTTACGCAGCATTTGGTTGCATCCGCGTTCTGAATATTTAGAAGAAGCGAATAAAGTACTTGGCAGTCCACTTGTGCGTGAAGCCAACGGTGAAGATTTATTACGCCGTCCAGAAATGACCTACGATATTTTAACTTCTTTAACGCCATACAAACCTGCAATGGAAGATAGAGAGGCCGTAGAACAAGTGGAAATTGCCATTAAGTATCAAGGCTATATTGAGCATCAACAAGAAGAAATTGAAAAACAAAAACGCCACGAAAATACAGCTATCCCGGCTAACTTTGATTACACCAAAGTGTCTGGTTTATCTAATGAAGTACGTGCGAAGTTAGAACAGCATCGTCCGGTTTCTATTGGTCAAGCAAGCCGAATTTCAGGTATCACCCCTGCAGCAATTTCAATTATTCTGGTGAATTTGAAAAAACAAGGAATGTTGAAACGTGGGGAATAAGATTTTCTGTGTTTGAAAGTAAAAGTGCGGTGAATTTTCACCGCACTTTTTTATATTACAAATTAAAAAGATGTAATTAGTAGGCTAAATTTTTGCTGAAATAAAAACACTAAGGATTTTAACCGCACTTTCAAGTAGAATGACGACAAACAGACAAGATAGATAGAAAAATGAAAGCAAAACTCGAAAATTTACTGACTCAAGCTGAAATTCAATTAACAGATCGACAAAAAGATCAACTTATCCAGTTAGTGCAATTACTCAATAAATGGAATAAAGCCTATAACTTAACCTCTGTGCGTGATCCACAGGAAATGTTAGTGAAACATATCTTGGATAGTATTGTTGTTAGTCCTTATTTACAAGGGGATCGTTTTATTGATGTAGGAACCGGTCCAGGCTTGCCAGGTCTGCCTTTAGCCATTATTAATCCTACCAAACAATTTGTCTTGTTAGATAGTTTAGGTAAGCGTATTAGCTTTATTCGAAATGCAGTACGTGAGTTAGGACTAACAAATGTAGAACCTGTTCTTAGCCGCGTTGAGGAATACCAACCTGAACAAAAATTCGACGGTGTACTAAGTCGTGCATTTGCTTCGTTAAAAGATATGACAGATTGGTGTCATCATTTGCCAAAGAAAGATGGATATTTTTATGCCTTGAAAGGCATTTATCACGAAGATGAAGTTCAAGAATTAGACAAAAAATTCGAAGTAAAAGACGTAATAACTTTACATGTTCCTGAGCTTGTAGGTGAACGACATTTAATCGTTTTACGATAAAACACACTTTTTTTGTGACGATTTTGTGAATATTTTTTTAAAAGTGTGATTTGTTTAACATTTTTTAGTGGTTTAAAAGTTGAAACTCTTTGTAGCACGGGTATAATTAGGTAGTTTTTGTATTTTAAAAAAATAAGATAATGTCTAAGGTTTTAACGCAGGACAAAAATCGATATCAAAAAGCGATGATCATTGAATCAGTTTGTCTTGTTGTTTTTGGTTTGTTAGTTGCGCTTTGGCAAGGTGAAAGTGCGGTAGATTTTAGTTTAGGATTTATCTGTGCTTTTGTGCCATTTTGTGCTTTTGCTTATATTGTTTTTTTTCGCAAACAAGATTTCTCAACAAAATTAACGGCATTTTATCGTGGTGAAGCATTGAAATTTATGCTAACCATTGTGCTTGTGGGTGTGTCCTTTAAATGGCTTTCTATCTCACATTTTATTTTGTTTTTTGTTGGTTTTTTTACGGCATTAGCGTTGAATAATTTTATTCCGTTTTTGTTAAATAAATCTTAAATTTTTTTCTTTTTTCTACAAAGGGTTGACTATGTCTGGACAAACAACTTCCGAATATATTAGTCACCACCTGTCTTTCTTAAAGACAGGTGATGGTTTCTGGAACGTTCACTTCGATACGCTTTTTTTCTCAATTGTATCGGCAGTGATTTTCTTGTTTATCTTTTCTCGTGTTGCAAAAAATGCTACGACAGGCGTACCAGGCAAAATGCAATGTTTGGTTGAAATTGTTGTAGGTTGGGTTGATGGCATTGTGAAAGAAAACTTTCATGGTCCGCGTAATGTGGTCGCACCAATTGCTTTAACCATTTTCTGCTGGGTATTCATTATGAATGCTATTGACTTAATCCCAGTTGATTTTCTTCCTCAATTTGCCGGTCTTTTTGGTATTCATTATTTAAGAGCAGTACCAACAGCAGATATCAGTGCAACATTAGGTATGTCAATCTGTGTATTCTTCCTCATTCTTTTCTATACAATTAAATCAAAAGGTTTTGGTGGTTTAGTTAAAGAATATACACTCCACCCTTTTAATCATTGGGCGTTTATTCCTGTAAACTTTATTCTTGAAACCGTAACTTTATTAGCTAAACCTATTTCTCTTGCTTTCCGTCTTTTCGGTAATATGTATGCAGGGGAATTAATCTTTATTCTTATCGCTGTGATGTACTCTGCAAATGTGGCCATTGCAGCATTGGGAATTCCATTACACCTAGCTTGGGCTATTTTCCATATTTTGGTTATTACGTTACAAGCATTCATCTTTATGATGTTAACGGTGGTTTATTTAAGTATTGCTTATAACAAAGCAGAACATTAATTTTTTATTAACCGGCTCTAGGGCTAAACTTAACTTCTATCTATTGGAGAACATTATGGAAACTGTAATTACAGCGACAATCATTGGTGCATCAATTCTTCTTGCATTTGCTGCATTAGGTACTGCAATCGGCTTTGCGATCTTAGGTGGTAAATTCTTAGAATCATCTGCTCGCCAACCTGAATTAGCATCTAGCCTACAAACTAAAATGTTTATCGTGGCTGGTCTTTTGGATGCGATTGCAATGATTGCTGTTGGTATTTCATTACTTTTCATTTTCGCAAACCCATTCATCGGTTTATTACAATAATCACCTTATTTGCTTATCAACGTAAAACAAGCATAGTAAGGAGGACGTTGTGAATTTAAATGCAACATTGATTGGTCAACTTATTGCGTTCGCACTTTTCGTGTGGTTCTGCATGAAGTTTGTTTGGCCACCAATTATTAATGCGATTGAAACACGTCAAAGCCAAATTGCGAACGCCT
>JAHZCF010000038.1 GCA_019423005.1 Haemophilus sp. | reverse complement strand
TAGGGGAGATTTGGCAGAGGTTAATCCAACCTCATACTCAATCAGCCCTTACATTCTCTAAAAACAAATAAATCTGCTCTACTACACTTTCAATTTCTCGCATTACTTCATCATTGCTAAATCGCATCACCGTAAAACCAAGTGAATTTAATTCTGCATCTCGCAATGCGTCTTTTTCATGATAATCAAGTTCATAATGCTGACTGCCATCTAATTCGATAATCAGCTTTGCTTTCGCACAATAAAAATCAACAATATAACTTAAAAGTGGCTTTTGTCGATTAAATCGAAATCCTAATAATTGATCTCGATTGATGCGTTGCCATAGCTTTCTTTCCGCATCCGTTTGATCCACTCGCAATTTCTGCGAATTCTCTTTTAAGTATTTTTCATAGGGTTGCATGAACTCTATTTCTTACCGTTTTCAATACTCTTACTCAACACCTGTTGGAAACGCTCGTAATCACAAAAGCCATTTTCATCTTTTTCACAGCCTTTGAGTGTCAATGCCGTTTGGTTTGGTGGTGTCGCTAAACTTAATGGCGTGATATTAATCAGCTGTTCAGTGGTTTGATAAACATAATCCAACTTAAATTTGAGCTTACCACTTGGTTTGTGTTTCCACACTTCAAATAGCAACTTGCCACCGATTGGAATATTTTCCAATGAATCATTCAATTCATAAGGCTCAACACCCAATGCCGCAAGCAGAGCGACGATATTAGAATCGTGTCCAACTAATAAGTTAATTTTGCTTTCGCTGTTTAGCTGTTGCTGAATAAATGCTAACAACGGATATGAGACATTTTGTGCTAACGCTTCGTTGTTTTTAAATAACGTGCGGTAATATTCGTTTTTAATTTCGTTAATTGCACGCCATTTTTCTTGGCTATCTACACGGCCGTTTGCGATTTCTGAATCAGGCTTACCCACATAATGCGCGAGCAATAATGCACTGACAATTTTCTTCCCTGTGCTAATAGCGCCGGTAATTTTAACCGATTTGCCGTCTTTAATACTGTATTCACCGACTTTTCCACCTAAATCACATTCGCCTTTTTGCAAGCAGTTTGGTGAGTTTTTATAATCGATGATTTCACTCAATAGCGCATAATTTGGTGCTAATTTTTTCTGTAAAGCGGTTAAATCTACATTATTTTTTGCTGATTCGATCAAAGCTTTACTTGGATTGTGGACTTTTGTCGTAAAAATTGGATCTTTTTCTGAACCAATTTCACCGCGATGGTGTAATTGCACATTACATCCGGCAAAAGCCCCTGCCACAATCGCTTGCCCTGTTGCAACTGTGCGTTGTACTGCATTCGCATAAGTGAAAATACCTTCACCCGATGCACAACGTTCTGTTGTTAGTAACCCTTTATCTGCAAGCCATTGACCTAAATACTGTCCGAAATAGGTTTCTAGCACCGTCCCTTTTGCAGTGAGATAGCCAGATGGTACATTCCATTTTGCCCATTCATAAGGGGAATATTTCGCCATTTCTTGCGGATCTTTTTCCACTGGTGAACGCAATCCGTGTCGGCTGAAAATCAATACTTTCTCTAATTCATAATCAGAACTTGAGGAAATTTGACCATTTTCTGTTGCAAACGCACTACTTGCTAAAACTGAGCCAAGCAAAAGTGCGGTGAATTTTAGGGTTATTTTTTTCATATTCGAGACTTAATCATTTAATGTTGAAATTGAGCTATAAAAATTCAAGGCATATTTGGTGCCGTAAACTAACACCATAAATACAGCAACAATATTGACTACCGCAAAAAAGATTAGTTGTTTACTGTTGCTCTCCACCCAGAGCATTTTAAATAATGCGAGCGTACCAATATTTTCATCAAGTTCGCTCTCTCCGCCTAGTGTTCTTAAGGTTTTCAGCATCTCGCGTACGAAAGCGACGGTATTGATTGCCATGACGCTGAGTGCAATAAATCCTGAAGCCAAACTTAAAAACAGCACTAGCACATTACTCCACGCCCAATGTGTCCAATTCAGCTCAGAATACATAAATAACGCGAGTGATAAAAACAACACAGCGGGTGTTAAATTTCGCAAAAACATTAAATAGTCATCACCAATGCTAAATAAAAATTGCAAAAAACTGACTTTCTTCATTACTTTAAAAAATCTCTTTTAATTTGGATTCATCTAAAATAACACGGTCATCATCTAACAATAATGCCGGAAAGCCCGCATAGCCTTGTGCTTTTGCATCATCAAATGCGGCATGACGATCACGCAAACGCAACCATTGTTTCAAATTCGGGATGGAAGATAGTACTTCCACTGCCTCATAATCCACGCCCAAGCGTTTTAACTCTGCCACAAATGGCGCAGTATCAGGGCAATCTGCTGCATAATAAAGGATAGGTTTCATTATTCACCTCCTTGTTCTGCTGCCGCAGTTGGATTTAATTTCGGGTCAGCAATTTTCGTTAAACGGTTACGATCGCGATGTTCAAATGGCGCATCATAATTCGGGATAATCATGGTTGTGGTTTGATCATATGACCAAGTGCCATCATCATGGAATTTCACTGTCATTTCAAAACGTTCCGTGGTAAATGAACGCTCTAAGAACGGATTCGAAATAATACCGTTTGTTAGTGAACCACGTACTGCTTTTACCGTAAACTCTTTCGCATCAGCCGGTGCATTACCGACAGCAATAAACGTTTGGCCACGTGGAATGCTACCTGTTAATAAAATATTGCCTGTTTCAGGCTCCCATAACCAATAGCCCACTTGATCGTGGAATGTCTCCACTTCGCCTGGTTGTACAATATGGGTGTGATAGCGTAATCCATAATAGAGTTGCGGACCATTGGTTTGCGCATCCGTTGGATGGGCTTCGTAACGTTCGATATAAGGATCTTTTTCTGGCCCTTCTGCTTTCGGGTTGATATCCACACCACGCTTACCTTCCCAAACACCCGCTAATCTAGCCAATGGGCCTAAATTCGCGAGTGTATTAGGATCAGTTTCTGCTTCCGTGTAGATATCGTCTGGGTATTGAAAATCTTTCATCA
>JAHZCF010000037.1 GCA_019423005.1 Haemophilus sp. | reverse complement strand
ATGACGATGTGAGTGATGAAAAAGCAGGCGCAGATATTCAAGAATTTAACCTCGCCGGCCATTCAAAATGGTGGACGATTGCGGCGCCATCCGCCAACATCTATTCTTCCTACATTCAATTACAAAACAACAATACTTATGGTGACCCTATTTACAAATCAGCTGGTGGTACTTCAATGGCTGCCCCACATGTAAGTGGTGCATTAGGAGTCATCTTTTCTCGCTACCCATACATGACAACCGATCAAGCTCGCGATGTTATGCTCACTACGGCAAGACAAACCACGCTTCGTAAAGGGCTTGAAGGTAAACCATTAGAACGATGGGAAACCGAACAAGGTGTACCAAGTAATGTTTGGGGTTGGGGGATTTTAGATCTTGGCAAAGCGATGTTTGGCCCTGGTCAATTCTTAGGAAACATGAAAATCAACCTCAATCAAAATGATGTTTGGTCAAATGATATTAGCGATAAAGCCATCAAAGCACGTCAAGTCGAAGATCAAGCTGAAGCCGCAACTTGGACAACGCGCAAAGCAGAATTACAAGCGTTAATGCAAAATCGTGCGGGCGCGACAGCAGAAGAAAAAGCGGAATATCAAGTCGGTTTAGCGCGTGAAGTCGCTCGTAATGAACGTGCTGCACAAGGTTATGTCGGTGCATTAACTAAAAATGGTTCTGGCACCTTAACCCTCACCGGTAATAACAGCTTCACTGGTGAAATTACTGTGAATGAAGGTCAGCTTTCAGGGTTAAATCAATCCCTTGGTTCGGCACAACAAGTCATCGTAAAACAAGGTGCAACATTGGAAGTGTTACCGAAAGCGGAAGTCACTAAACCAAGTGAGAATGGATTTGTTACTGAAACCTTAACCAGCACCGCGAAAACGGTCACTGCAACCGTGGAAAAAGGTGGTCGTTTCTTACTGAATAATGGTATTGCTAACGTCAATGCAACTTTTGCAGATGGCTCTATTTTAGTGCCAAATAAATTTGACGAAGAAATTCTGCCTCAATTACAAAAAGATCCACAAAAAGCGGTATCTGTGCAAGGTTCTGGCTCATTTGTAGGAGCTGAAAATGCAGTAGTTGAAACACCTCGTACTTATGATTTCCTTACGGTGAAAAATGAAAGTAATGCGAATACATTGAAAGTGACCGTTCAGAAAAAAGCCCTTTCATCTGCAGCAACCACTGAAAATGAAGTGGCTATCGCCAATGCCTTAGATGCAGCAACAAACAATGCTGCGTATCAAAACCTCATTTGGGGAACAAAAGAGAATGCTCGCCAGGCCTTTGCTCGTTTAAGCTATGATGAAGATCTCGCAGCTCAACAACACAACGTGTTAAATGGCTTATTGCTTCGTCAGCAACTTGCCCAACCAGGTGCAGTAAGAGCACAACTTAATACCGGCACACAAATTTGGACAAGTGGCACCTTCACTCACTTCAGCACGGATAGTTTAAGCAGTCATGCGTACAATCAACTTGTGGGTATTGATGCGACCATTGATACAAACAAACATTTAGGTGTATTTGTTGGTTCAACACAAAATAGCCACAAAATTGACAGTACTTCGAAAGATCGTGCCGTGCATTTAGGCTTAACAGCTGAACATCGTTTCAACGTGTTAACACCGAAAATTGGCTTTATTCAAAGCTGGGGTAAACACGAACAACGTGCTGAATTTGCACAAGGGGTGAAAAGCCATAGCCAAACACAAAATGTCTTTGCTGAACTTGCCTACACGGGCTTAAAAGGCGAACATTTTGCGATTGAACCTTATGCCGGCGTAAGCTATATGCACATCAAAAATAAAGGTGTGACAAAAGGCGAAGTGCAGTTAAAAGACAACAATCGTGATTTAATCGTCACCTCTGTAGGTTTACGTCCATCCATTCCATTTGCAATTGGTGGCGTTCAATTAA
This sequence comes from Haemophilus sp., assembly GCA_019423005.1. Lineage (GTDB taxonomy): Bacteria > Pseudomonadota > Gammaproteobacteria > Enterobacterales > Pasteurellaceae > Haemophilus_D. Next base: position 1,171 of record JAHZCF010000037.1, on the reverse strand, counting down.
ACTTATTAGGTGATGTGGCTTATCATCGTTTCCATAAAGATAAAGCCGCTGAAGGCAGCTTAGTTATCAATAATCAAGGTGTAGCGAATCTTTATGGTAAAGAATTGAAAAATGTCGTTACGACAGGCGTCGCATTACAAGCTCAATTTACACCAGTACTGAGTGTGAAAGTCGGCTATCAAGGTGCTTACAACCACGATACGAAAGCGAATAATGTTAATGCAGAACTACGTTTCTCATTTTAACGATATTCAATAAGACAAAAGTGCGGTCAGTTTTTGAGAAGTTTTAAAACTCTTTGAAAATTGACCGCACTTTGTATTTTGATTGGTTTAACTTACATACTATTTAAATTTTTAAACAAACATAACAAGTTTTTACTATCTTATACAGTTGCTATCTTGCTTTACTTTTACCTTTTTGTATTCTAGAGAGCCAAAAGTGCATAGGTAAAATAATTATGTGTAATTTAATCGATGCTTCAAGAGACTTATATAAAAGTCTGCCATATTGAATATTATCAACTCCAACATCTAGATTTATATAAACCAATGCCAAAAAAATAAAATAAAGGCAGCAAGAAAAGACAAGAACGTTAGAATAATATACCTCATTTTTTCTCCTTTTAATTTGTCATGTATTTAAATAATCATCTAAATTGTAACAATCCTTAATAATAAAGAATGCAAGATTTAGCATTGCAGTAGATATTTTACACATTATATTGTCACTTGAAATTCTTTCTAACAAAGAGAAAAACAATAAAATAAACACTTGATACAAACAGTGTCATTTTTATTAAAAATGAGAGGTTCTTTATACCAAAATCAATCAACTCTAGCTCAAAAATAGATATTGAATTATCAATATTATAAAGCAACCTACCAACTATTAACGATAATAATGAAAAAGAAGCTCCAATAAAAATAGAAAATAGAATATCTAGCATTAGCCTTTTCATTACTTACTTCCTCTTCTAGACTCATTACGAGTACGGTTAAATACATGCTGCTTATAGGGGCGTAGCTCATTTTAATTGAGCTTTTATTCATCTATAAAAACAAAAGGCATCAATCTGATGCCTTTTAAATTCACTAACATAAAAATTAACGTTCGTTCCAACGTTTGATTGATTCACGAATCACTTCTTTCGCTTCTTCTACATCGCCCC
>JAHZCF010000036.1 GCA_019423005.1 Haemophilus sp. | reverse complement strand
GCACTGGTTTTTCTTAAGAGTCACAACAGCGCGTCGTTGTGTGGGATGCATTATAGGGATTTTTGAAATCCACGCAAGCACTTTTTGTAAAAAAATGTAAATTTTTTTGCTATTTGCTTACAAACGCACCAACATGACGAGAAAAAATCATTTTAAAACGGTAATACCATCAAATCCCCAGAGAGCCAACGCTTGTTCTAATTGGTGTTTATTCTCTACGTCTTGCGTACAAAATACCTGATTTTTTACCTCTGATTGTGACCGCACTTCTAATTTATTAAGTAAGAACTGCAATCGCTTGGCAATGGCGAATCCTGGATCCATAAAATTCTTCACTTGAGGTAAGCAAATTTGTATTTCATCTTTTATTAAAGGGAAATGGGTACAGCCTAAACAAATCGTATCTAAGTTCTCTATTGAAGCCCAAGGACTTAATTCATTTTTCAATGCAATCAAATCGACCGATTTCCCTTGGATTTTATGCTCTGCGATTTCAACCAGTTTAGTTGAGCCTAATCGTTCAACTATACAATGGGAGGCAAACTGATGAATAAGATCATTAACATAAGGGCGTTTAACCGTACCCTTTGTCGCCAACAGTCCAATATGTTTCGTTTGTGAGATTTCTGCTGCAGGCTTAATAGCTGGTACGGTTCCTACAATTGGAATAGAAAATTGTTCACGCAAAGGCGGTAACACCACCGTACTCGCGGTATTACAAGCAATCACAATAGCATCAAGTGGATAATTTTGATTAATTTTTTTACAAATATCCAATGTTCGCTGAATGATTGTTTCTTCTGATTTTTCTGAGTAAGGAAAACCTGCATTGTCAAAGCAATACAAATAATGGTTATCAGGCATCAGCTTTTTCGCTTCCCGATAAACACTCAAGCCCCCCATTCCAGAATCAAAGAAAAGTACCGTTGATTTATTCATTTATAAAACTCTTTCAAAAATAACCGCACTTTAGGCATTCGAATAAATTTCTCGATTATTTAGCCAACGACGGATTAAACTTTCTGCCACATCCGGATATTTTACAATTAATGCCTTAGCATAATGTTGAACGGTTGGGATCATTTTACTATCGCGCATTAAATTCGCCACTTTAAATTCGGCAATTCCTGTCTGTTTAGTGCCCAATACTTCACCTGGACCACGAATTTCTAAATCTTTCTCTGAAATCACAAAGCCATCTTGGCTATCACGCAATACCTGTAAACGTTTTTGCGACACTTTGCCCAACGGTGGTTTATACATTAAGACACAAAAAGACGCCGTACTGCCACGCCCTACTCGTCCACGTAGCTGATGAAGTTGTGATAAACCCAAACGCTCAGCATTTTCAATGATCATTAGACTGGCATTCGGCACATCTACGCCTACTTCGATTACGGTTGTGGCAACAAGCAAATCGAGTTCTGCATTTTTAAATGCAGCCATAATATCTTGTTTTTCTTGCGGTTTCATTCGTCCATGTACAAGGCCAATTTTAAGCATCGGCAACGCTTTCGTTAAATCTTCCCAAATTGCCTCGGCTGCTTGCGCTTCTAGTACTTCAGACTCATCAATCAACGTACAAACCCAATAAGCTTGGCGTTTTTCATTAATACAAGCATTTTTGACTCGAGCAACGATTTCATCGCGACGCTCTTCTGAAATAACAACTGTCGTAATCGGCGTTCTGCCTGGAGGTAATTCGTCAATAATCGACGTATCGAGATCAGCATAAACCGTCATCGCTAATGTTCTCGGAATTGGCGTAGCTGTCATAATCAGTTGGTGTGGATAAAATCCTGCTTTTTCGCCTTTTTCTCGCAACATCAAGCGTTGATGTACACCAAAACGATGCTGTTCATCAATAATCACCAAGGCTAAATCGGCAAATTCTACTTCTTCTTGGAATAAAGCATGAGTGCCCACCACCATTTGAACAGCACCAGACTTAATTTTTTCCAATTCTGCTTGGCGAGCTTTCCCTTTCACCTTACCCGCTAACCAGCCTACTTCAATACCAAAAGGTTCTAACCAACGGCGGAAATTATTTGCATGCTGTTCCGCTAAAATCTCTGTTGGCGCCATTAAAGCCACTTGTTTGCCATTATCAATCGCTAATAAGGCGGCTAATGCTGCTACCAATGTTTTTCCCGAACCAACATCCCCCTGAACAAGACGCATCATTGGATAATCTTTCGCTAAATCCTGTTCAATATCTGCTACCACTCTATTTTGGGCATTTGTTGGTTGAA
>JAHZCF010000035.1 GCA_019423005.1 Haemophilus sp. | reverse complement strand
ACCCAACATTAAAATATCCTTACGAATATCCAAAATCTGTTGAGCTTCGTTCTTATAATCCAACGGTAAATGGTCACAAAGGTCAAATTAAGAAAGCCTTAAAAGCATTATTAGTAGCTAAAAAACCGGTTTTATTCGTAGGTGGTGGTGCAATTGCGGCAGGCTGTCATGAAGAATTAACGCAATTTGCACAACGTTTAAATTTACCAGTCACCTCATCGTTAATGGGTTTAGGCGTGTACCCAAGTACGGACAAACAATTTTTAGGCATGCTTGGGATGCACGGGACTTATGAAGCCAATACAGCGATGCATGAAAGTGATTTAATTCTTGGTGTTGGGGTGCGCTTTGATGACCGTACCACTAATAACTTAGATAAATATTGCCCGAATGCCAAAGTGATTCAGATTGATATTGACCCAACCTCTATTTCTAAAAACGTACCCGCGGCTATTCCAATTGTAGGTAACGCGAAAAATGTATTGGATGAATTCTTAAGTTTATTAGGTGAAGAAATTGGTTCACGTCCGCAAAATCACTTGGAAGATTGGTGGAAACAAATCGATGAATGGAAAGCTAAAAAATGCTTAGATTTCGACCGCACTTCAGGCGTCATCAAACCACAGCAAGTGATGGAAGCGGTATATCGCATTACAAAAGGCCAAGCTTATGTGGCATCGGATGTAGGGCAACACCAAATGTTTGCTGCATTACATTATCCGTTTGATTTACCGCGTCGTTGGATCAATTCAGGTGGTGCGGGTACGATGGGCTTTGGTTTACCTGCTGCATTAGGGGTGAAACTTGCACATCCTGACGCAACCGTAGTTTGTGTAACGGGGGATGGCAGTATTCAAATGAATATCCAAGAGCTTTCAACGGCAACACAATATGGTATTCCAGTCGTAGTGATTTGTTTGAACAACCACTTCTTAGGCATGGTGAAACAATGGCAAGATTTGATTTACTCTGGCCGTCATTCTCAAACTTATATGAATTCTTTACCGGATTTCGTGAAGTTGGCAGAATCTTATGGGCATGTGGGAATTCAGATTTCAACACCAGATGAATTAGAAAGCAAATTACAAGAAGCCTTTAGTATTAAAAATAAATTGGTCTTTGTTGATATTAACGTTGATGAAACCGAACACGTTTACCCAATGCAAGTTCGCGGCGGGGCGATGAATGAGATGATTTTAAGCAAACCACAAGAGGAGAACGAATAATGCGTAGAATTTTATCTGTTTTATTAGAAAATGAATCTGGTGCATTATCTCGAGTGGTCGGCTTATTTTCCCAACGTGCATTTAACATTGAAAGCTTAACTGTGGCACCAACCGATGATCCAACGCTTTCTCGTATGACGATTGAAGCGGTGGGTGATGAGCAAGTACTCGAACAAATCGAAAAACAACTTCACAAATTAGTGGATGTGTTTAAAGTTATTAACTTGAGTGAACATGAGCACGTTGAGCGTGAAGTGTTGTTAGTGAAAGTGCGAGCAACGGGTTCATCACGCGATGAGCTAAAACGTTTAGCAGACATCTTCCGTGGTCAGATTGTGGATGTAACAACAAAATCCTACACGATTCAATTAACGGGTACAAAAGACAAATTAGATGCTTTTGTTGAGGCAGTGAAGGAAGAAAGTACATTACTTGAGATTGTTCGTTCAGGCTTAATTAGCCTTTCCCGTGGTGAGAAAAATATTCTCTAATAATGTAGAAAGTGCGGTTAAAAATGACCGCACTTTTGAAAACGAAAAAAGGAAGTCATGATTGACTTCCTTTTTGTTTATTCTGAATGAATATTAAGCTTCCGATTTATTAGTGAATGCGATATATAAACAAACCACAAAGCCGGCAAGTAAAACATAAGGCGTAAAGGTTGGAACGCCAGTAGGGGCAGCCGCGAAACCAAAGTTATGTGCCGCAGCTGCGCCAAGTAGCATACCGAGCACAAATAATGCTGAGTCATTGTTCCCTTCACCAATATTGACTAATTGCTTACCAGGGCAACCGCCGCCTAATGCAAAGCAAAGACCGCAAAGCGCCATAGAAAGGAAATTGTAGAGATAGTCATTATGCGCGATAGGTTGTTTTTCAAAGCCTAAATGAAATTGGCCTAGTAAGGCATTAGTTATTGCCGCAAAGACAATCAGTGCAATCACACCATTTAATAAATGTGCATCACGGAAGAGGACAAAGTTTCGGAATGCCCCAATTGTGCAAAAACGTGATTTTTGCATCAGCACACCAAGAAGTAATCCGCCAGCAAGTGACATCCAAATAGCCGCATGTTGTGCACCAGGGCCTTTTTCAGAGGTGTAAATTGCTAAATTTTCACCAAATTTAAATTGGGTTAAGGCTAAAACAAGCAAAATCACGGCAAAGATTGGTCCGATTAAGCCAGAAGATTGGCTTTGTTCCTTAGATTTACCTAATGAGAATCCTCGATTAGCGAAGAAAATGCCGCCTAATACACCGGCAAACAATCCTACGATACCTGCAATTGCAGTGAGATCACCGCCACCTAATCGTAAATAAGCACGCCATGGACAACCTAAGAAAATGAGCGCACCAAGCATCGCAAAAAAGCCTAAGCTAATACGAGCAAGTGGGGCCGAGCCACCACGAGGTTTAAATTCCTTAGATAAGAATGCACTGGCGAGTGCTCCTAAAACTAATCCAATGAGTTCTGGGCGAAGGTATTGTAATGGGGCAGCGTGGTGTAATCCAAGCGATCCGGCTGTATCTCGTAAGAAACAAGCCGCACAAAATCCCATATTACCAGGATTGCCATTGTAAGTGAGAAGTGGCGCAACGATACCAAGTGCAGCACCTGCAACCACAGGCCAAGTTAAAATTTTCATAATTAGACCCTTGTGATATCTGAAGTTAAATTGAATTGTGTGTTTTTAATAATAAAAACAAAGGTATTGTAGAAAGAGTTGAAAAATAAAGAAAGTTTATTTTTTTGAAATTGTGAGCGGGATCAATAAATTGATATTAGTAACCTTTAACTCCATCTTCCCAAATGCAATTCCACAACATCGACTAAATGTCGAAGGAATGTGGTGTCTTGGTTATTGTGGAAACGGTCTGTGTCTTGAGATTTGAAGAGTAAAAGTGCGGTTGGTTTTTGAGGTGTTCCGCCTAAACGGCAAATCGCCACAGATCCGATAGGGAGTTCTTCAGGGAGGAATATGAGGGCTTTTTCTTTATTGGAGAGATCGCCTAAATAGAATTGGCGTAAACCCATACGCTCTAAGCGAATGAGTTCAAAAGCTTTTCGGTCTAGACAATATTGTTCAGGAATGCTGTCCTTTTTTTGCCAGCTGTCAGTGAAAAGTAAGATTTTGGCACCTTCTAGCTCATAGCCTTTTGCCCAGTCATCAAGCTTTTCATTGATGGCAATAAAGTCTTCTGTTTGAAATAGTTTTTTCTGCAAAGGCAAGAGAGCAAAGAAGATATCTGCTTCTTGATGAGCAAGTTGATGAAATTTTTCGAGGAGTTGAGTGAGCGTTTTGATTTGTTCTCGTTGCTGAGTAAGCTGTGCTTTGACTAACGAAATCGTCCCTTCTTCATGGCTATGAGGAATGGTAAGCTGTTGAAGTAGTTCTGGGTGATGAGTAAAAAAATCCGGGTGATTTTTTAGGTAGTCAGCAATATCTTGTTCAGTCATCAAAAACTCCTTAAAAAATAACCGCACTTGGTTATGCCAAAGTGCGGTTTATTTTTATGCGGTTTTAGGCCGCAAATGGATCGCGTAAAATCATTGTTTGAACACGATCTGGACCTGTTGAAAGGATAGCTACCGGCACACCAGTTACTTCTTCGATACGTTTGATGTAATCACGGCAAGTTTGCGGTAGTTTATTTACATCAGTCACACCGAAAGTGTTTTCTTTCCAACCAGGTAAGGTTTCGTAAATTGGCTCTACGCCTTCCCAATCTTTCGCTGCTAGTGGTGCATATTCAACGATTTCGCCATTTGGCATTTTATAAGCCGTACAGATTTTAACTTCGTCAAAGCCATCTAATACGTCTAATTTGGTCATACAGAAACCAGAAATCGAGTTAAGTTGAATTGCACGACGAATGGCCACGGCATCAAACCAACCACAGCGACGTGGACGACCGGTTACTGCACCAAATTCGTTACCTTTACGAGCAATTTCTGCGCCAGTTTCATCGAATAATTCAGTGGTGAATGGACCTCCACCAACACGTGTACAGTATGCTTTGATGATACCTAACACATAATCAAGGTTACGAGGACCAAACCCAGAACCTGTTGCTACGCCGCCTGCAGTAGTGTTTGAACTGGTTACATAAGGATAGGTTCCATGGTCGATATCAAGCATGGTGCCTTGTGCGCCTTCGAATAGGATGTTGTCGCCATTTTTACGAGCAGTATCTAAAATAGTTGTGATATCTGCTACCATGCCAGTAATAATATCAGCTACCGCGAACACATCGTCTAATGTTTTTTGATAATCAACAGGTTCTACTTTGTAGTAGTTCACCAATTGGAAATTATAGTATTCAAGGATATTTTTTAATTTTTCAGCAAAGGCTTCACGATTGAATAAATCGCCCACGCGTAAACCACGACGAGCTACTTTATCTTCATAAGCAGGACCGATACCACGACCGGTTGTACCAATGGCTTTTTTGCCTAATGCAGCTTCACGCGCGTGATCCATTGCAACGTGATAAGGTAGGATTAATGGACAAGCTTCTGAAATTAATAAACGTTCACGTACTTTTACGCCACGGCTTTCTAATTCGCCCATTTCTTGCATTAATGCAGCAGGAGAAAGCACCACACCGTTACCGATTAAACAGGTCACGTTATCACGTAAAATACCTGATGGAATTAAGCGTAATACGGTTTTTTCACCATTAATAATTAAAGTGTGACCTGCGTTGTGACCACCTTGGTAACGCACCACATATTTAACTCGATCCGTTAATAAATCAACGATCTTGCCTTTCCCTTCATCACCCCACTGAGCGCCAAGAACAACAACACTTTTTCCCATAATTTCCGCCTTAAGTTTGCGTAAGTTTATAAATCAGACAAACGATTACTTTACTCTTTTTTGGTCGTAATCTCAAATTTTAAACGTAAAAAAGTGCGGTTATTTTAAACCGCACTTTCAGTAAATTTTTTATTCAAACAATGATTTGTGTAATGAACGAACCACGTCATCTGCTTTGTCGCTCATCGCGAGCATACAAATGTTATTGGTGCTTGCACCATAACTAATCATGCGGATGTTATAGCCTTCAAGGGTGTCAAAAATACGTTTCGCCACACCTGAAGCAAGGTGTAAATCATTTCCAATTAATGCGACAAGAGATAAGCCTGTATCAACTTTCACAGTGCAGTATTGACTTAATTCTTCTAATAATTCCGGAGAAAGTAATTCTACACCAGATGACGCTGAGCCAGTTTTATCTAAGGTTAATGCAATGCTTACCTCAGAGGTTGTGATCGTATCGACTGAAATTTTATATTTCGCTAAGATAGTGAATACATTCGCCAGGAAGCCCTGTGCATGTAGCATACTGAGACTTGAAAGCGTTAGTAGGGTTTGATCGCGACGTAATGCAATTGCACGGAATGTTGGGCGAGGTTGCGGATCTCGTGTTACCCAAGTACCACCAGCTTCAGGTGCTTTACTTGAACCCACATAAACAGGGATATTACTACGAACGGCAGGAAGCAATGTCGCAGGGTGTAATACTTTCGCCCCAAAGGTTGCCATTTCGGCTGCTTCAGCAAAGCTCATTGTATCAATACGTTGTGCATTTGGTACGACACGTGGATCGGTCGTATAAATACCTGCCACATCAGTCCAAATTAAGACATCTTTTGCGTTTAATACTTCAGCTAAAAGTGCAGCAGAGTAGTCACTACCACCACGGCCTAAAGTAGTCGTTTTACCGCTTGGTTCACGACCAATAAAGCCTTGAGTGATAACTAATTCACCTCGATCGATTAATGGTTTTAATAAATTATCGCAGTTCGCTTGAGTTTGTGAATCATCTGGTGCGGCTTTACCAAAGTTATCATTAGTTGCCACTAAAGTACGTACATCAACCCAAGTTGCAGATGCCTGTAATTCTCTTAATACTTCAATGAAAATTTGCGTTGACATCATTTCACCATGACTAATGAGCTCATCAGTTAAAGCAAGTGATGTCGCAAGGCTAGCGGCTTCAGAAAGTGCGGTAATATTTTCTAAGTATTTTTCAATGACAGGGCGAACACGGCTGTCGTCTTTTAATTCATTTAAAATATTTTCTTGAATTTGGCGGACTTCACCAATTAATTTTGCGCGTTCTTCAGCTTCTACGCCATTGGCTAAGGCAACTAATAAGTTTGTTACACCAGCAGAGGCAGAAAGCACGACAACGCGAGTATTAGGATCTGCAATAACGATTTTGGCACAAGCTTGCATAGCGGAATAGTTTGCGACAGACGTACCGCCAAATTTTGCTACCGATAAATGAGACATAAGATAATCCTCTAAAAATGAAAAAGTAAGATGTTGTGTTTTATGATAGCTATTAGAAATAGCGATTTAAGTAAAAATTGTCAAATAAATATGATAAAAAATCGTATAAAAATCTTTTTATTTAGATCTTTTTTGATTAAATAGGGTAAAAATTAAAGAATAGTTAACTATTCAGCAGGTATTGGTAGCGGTTCTGGTGTGCCGAGAAAGTAGGGTTTTACTCCGATAATTAAGTCTAATACGGCTTTCACGCGAGCAAACATTTCGCGGACACGTGTCCCAAAATAAACTTCTGGCTGTTTTGCGGTGAAACAAATGGCATCAATATCGTAATGTTTAGCAATAAGCAGCGCGCGTTCACAATGGAATTTTTGACTGATGATCGTAAAGGAAGGAACTTGGAAAACTTTATTTGCTCGCACAACAGAGTCTAAAGTGCGGAATCCTGCAAAATCTTTAAACATGACGCTTTCAGACACGCCCATTTTACGTAGATCCAAAAACATGGTACGCGGCTCGTTGTATTGAAGCGTGCGGTTATCGCCACTTAGTAGTAGATAATCAACTTTATTTTGATCGATTAAGTATTTTGATGCTTCTAAGCGATAGTCATAATATTTATTGGTTTTTCCCTTAGCGACATATTTGGATGTACCTAGTACTAGTGCGTAGTGACGATGCGGGAGCGTTTCAATGTCTTCATAAACGCGATCTTGCACATAGAAACTAATAGCACGATCAATGGTGAAGCAGCCAATCAAGACGAGTAAACCTAACCCCAAGGCGTAGCCGAGGAGTTTTTTCAGCGGAAGGCGAGAGAGCCATGAAAGTGCGGTCATTTTTAACCGCATTTTGGATAGTTGCATATAGCTAACATACTGAAAAATCAAAATAATTTCAAGTGTAATTTGTTTACCAAATTGATAAGGAAATATTTAGACGTCTAAACGTCTAAAATTTCTTGACAAAAAACATGAGCTGTTGATAATTGTTAAATCATCAACGTAAAAGGTTATCATTTAATGGCTGTGCAAAATGTCGTGCTTTTTCAAGACAATCCCCTCCAATTAACATTGGGGGGGCAGCTTTCGCCTATCAATGTCGCATATCAAACTTACGGGACTTTAAATGCAGATAAAAGCAATGCTGTATTAATTTGTCATGCCTTAACGGGAGATGCAGAACCTTATTTTGATGAACCGAATAAAGATGGTTGGTGGCAAAATTTTATGGGCGAAGGTCTAGCTTTTGATACATCTAAATACTTTTTTATTTGTTCAAATGTATTAGGTGGTTGTAAAGGGACGACGGGACCAAGCTCAATGAATCCCACTACGGGAAAACCTTATGGTAGCCAGTTCCCCAATATTATTGTTCAAGATATTATTAAAGTGCAAAAGGCTTTACTTGATTATCTTGGCATAGCGCATTTAAAAGCGATAGTGGGCGGATCCTTTGGCGGTATGCAAGCTACACAATGGGCAATTGATTATCCGGATTTTATGGATAACATTGTGAATCTTTGTTCTTCTATCTTCTTTAGTGCGGAAGCCATTGGATTTAATCATGTGATGCGTCAGGCTGTCATTAATGATCCAAATTTTAATAATGGCGATTATTATGAGGGGACACCGCCTAATCAAGGACTTTCCATTGCTCGCATGTTGGGAATGTTGACCTATCGGACAGATGTACAGTTAGCCAAGGCATTTGGGCGAGCAACTAAATCTGAAGGTCAATTTTGGGGTGATCACTTTCAAGTGGAATCCTATTTGAGCTATCAAGGCAAAAAATTCTTAGAGCGTTTTGATGCTAACACCTATTTGCATTTATTGCGAGCTCTCGATCTGTATGATCCTAGTGTAGGGTATGCAGATGTGAAAGAAGCCCTATCTCGAATTAAAGCCTGCTATACATTAGTTTCGGTGACGACAGATCAACTATTTAAATCCATTGATTTACATAAAAGTAAACAGCTTTTAGAACAAGCAGGCGTGGATTTAAAATTTTATGAATTCCCATCGGATTATGGTCACGATGCTTTTTTAGTGGATTATACGGCGTTTGAAAATAAAATTAGAAGTGGATTAGAAGGCGAGTCTGAATAAAAACAATAGAAAAGGCGGAAATTTCCGCCTTTTTTAATTTTTTCTTTATAGATGGCTCACGAAACGTGATAAATCTTTGGGTTTACAGTCTCTTTCTAATTTTTCAGCTGCTGTACCAATTTGTAATAAGGCAACAATCTTATCATTTTTACCACAACTAAATGCTTCACGTAATTCACGCCCTTCAACGAAAGGACCTGTTGCCCAAAAACTTTCAAAACCCAATGCATTACCTGCAAGTTGAATCGCATAAGTTGCCGCACCCGCAGTAAGCATTTGTTCCCAACCCGGTACTTTTTTCACTTCATGATTAATTTTAGCAATCACCGCAATGATCATTGGCGCACGGCGTGCAAAATTCTCTGCTTTTTTTAATCTTTCTTCACCTAAATCAAATTCAGTCACCGCTGCTTTGAGCAAGCTTTCCAATTTACTTAAACCGGTGCCTTGCATCACAACAAAATGATAAGGTTCAAGTTTACCATGATCGGGCGCACGTAAAGCCGCTTGAAACATTTGTTCTAATTGCACTTGACTAGGTGCTGGCGCCGTTAATTTTTTATTGGATTTGCGTTGTGTTAAAAGAGTTAATGCATCCATAGTATTTTCCTTCTTCTAGTTAAGTGCAGTTGATTATAGCATAGTTTTTCACAGGACTTTATGATAGGCTACGCACAATTTTTATTTCTGTTTTTAAAGGTTTAATTTTACATGAATGCCATATTAAACGTATTGAAATTTTGTTGTAAAGCACTCAATTTTATTCGAAATCTTGTGATGAATTTTGTGTTCTTACTATTTGTTTTAGCGTTGATTGTCCTTATTAGCCTTTTTAGTGATGGCAAGAAAAGCCAAGTCTTATCAGGCGATCAAGGTGCATTATATTTAAATTTAACAGGCTATCTTGCTGATAACACGGAAGATATGCTGAGTTGGCAAGAGGAATTCCAACGGTTAAATAATGAAAAAGTTTCTTACAAATATTCAACCTTTGATGTGGTGCAAAGTATTTTATCTGCGAAAGACGATGAACGCATTCGTGGTTTAGTGTTGAATTTAAATGACTTTGAAGGGGGCGATCTTCCATCATTAGAGTATGTAGGAAAGGCTATTCAAAGTTTTAAAGAATCAGAAAAGCCAGTTATTGCTTATGCTGACAATTACACACAATCACAATATTTTCTTGCGAGTTTTGCGGATGAAATTTATCTTAATCCGATTGGACAAGTCGGTATTCAAGGTTTACGTTATGAAAATCTTTACTTCAAATCCATGCTCGAAAAACTTGAAATTACGCCGCATATTTTCCGAGTGGGGACATATAAGTCTGCGGTAGAACCTTTCTTGCGTGATGATATGTCACCAGAAGCACGAGCGAATATGCAGAAATGGCTTGGGGGTATGTGGCAAAACTACATGCAAACGTTAATGGTTAATCGTCATATTACCGCTAATGATGTATTACCGAATGCACAAAAATATATTAGTGATTTAAAAGCGTTAAAGGGTGATGAAACGGCTTATGTGAAAAAACGTCAGTTAGTGACACATTTTGCGACAAGATTGGATTTAGATAAAAAATTGACCGCACTTTTTGGGCAAGGTGAAGAAAGCAAAGCCAAATTAGTGGAGTTTGAAGATTATTTATCTGATTTAGGCGATCGTTTCTCAGCAGATCCAAATGAAAAAAATATCGTTGCGGTAGTGAATGTCGAAGGGACGATTATTGATGGTGAAAGCGATGAGGAATCTGCAGGTGGCGATACCATCGCGAAGTTATTAAGACAGGCCTACGATAATGAGAAAGTGAAGGCTGTTGTTCTCCGTGTTAACTCACCGGGTGGCAGTGCATTTGCCTCTGAAATTATTCGCCAGGAAACCGAAAATCTTCAAAAAGCAGGCAAACCTGTTGTCGTATCAATGGGGGGCATGGCAGCGTCTGGTGGTTATTGGATTTCTTCGACTGCAGACTATATCGTGGCGGATAAAAATACGATTACGGGTTCGATCGGGATCTTTGCATTATTCCCAACCTTTGAAAATACAATCAAAAAAATGGGAATGAGTACCGATGGTGTAGCGACAACAGATCTCGCGGAAACCTCAGCGTTAAGCCCATTGGGTAAGAATACACAGGATATTTATCAACTTAGTATTGAAAATGGTTATGATCGTTTCTTAGATGTGGTAAGCCGTGGGCGTCAATTATCAAAAGACAAAGTGGATAAAATTGCTCAGGGCCAAGTTTGGTTAGGACAAGATGCACAGAAAAACGGCTTAGTTGACGAATTAGGTGATATTGATATAGCCATTGATAAAGTGGTCGCGCTAGTCAATCAACATCCGGATAAATATATGGATAATTTTAGTGTGCAATGGTTGGTTGATGAAGATAATAGCTTCTTAGCTAAATTAGATCGCAAGCTTAAACAAAAAGGTCAAGCCTTACTGACAAATTGGTTGGGATTGCCACAGGAAGTGCATCAAGTGAAAAAACAACTGAATGCGTTAACCAAATTTAATGATCCAAAAGGGCAGTATTTGTATTGTTTAAATTGTGGTTTGGTTAAGTAAAACAGTAAAATACAAAAAGGGCGGAATGTAATTTCCGCCCTTATTTTTTACCCAAATCGCTTATTTTTCATTTTTGATATTAGAGAAAATATTCGCCAAAATTGGACCTGATACATTGTGCCAGAAGCTAAATAAAGCACTTGGTACCGCGGCAATTGGGTTGAAATGAGCAGCAGCTAATGCAGCACCTAAACCTGAGTTTTGCATACCTACTTCAATTGCTACAGCTTTACTATCCGCCGTATTAAGTTTAAATAATTTTGCTGCAAAGTAGCCAATTAAATAGCCTAAGCAGTTATGTAAAACCACTACGCTAAAAATTAATAGACCAGATTCGACGATTTTATCTTTACTTACTGCTACTACCGCTGCCAAGATTAAGACGATAGAGATAACAGAGACTAATGGCATAGTTTGGCTTGCTTGTTCTACCTGTTTTTTGAAGAGCGCACGAACGACTAACCCTAAGAAAATTGGGAACAACACCATTTTTAATACAGACATAAACATTGCGCCTGCATCAATATCTAACCATTGACTTGCTAATACATAGAAAATAGCAGGGGTTAATACTGGTGAAAGTAAGGTTGAGATAGTGGTACAAGCAACAGAAAGCGCGGTGTTACCTTTCGCTAAATAAGTCATTACGTTTGATGACGTACCACCTGGGCAAGAACCCACAAGAATCACACCAACTGCTAAATCAGCAGGTAAATCAAAGGCTTTTGCTAATCCAAATGCAATAGCAGGCATGATAATGAATTGACCCGCTACACCAATGAATACAGATTTAGGGTGTTTAGCCACTTCACTGAAATCAGCGAAAGTTAAGGTAATCCCCATGCCAAACATCACCAAACCTAAAAGGTAAGGAATGTAGGGGGCAAAAATTTTGAATTGCTCAGGGAAGAGAAAGGCGAGAAGAGCAAAAACAATTGCCCATAGTGCGAAAGTTTTGCTCACAAAGTTAGTGAGTTTTAATAATGCTTGCATAGTTGCTTTCCTATTTGTTAAAAAGAATGAAAAGAGCGGTCAATTTTAAAGACGTTTTTTTAAGATGTCTATGCCTAACTTGAATTTACAGATGATTAGGAAGTAGTTGTTTGCCAAGCATTTTCATCGAGTAATTGACCAAAATGACTTTCCACAAGAAGGCGGGTAATATTGTTTTTCGGATTGGTGAAGAGCTCTCTTGGTGTACCTGATTCGATAATTTCACCTTCATCCATAACTAGCACTTGATCCGCAATATGTTTGATAATCCCTAAATTTTGTCCAACATAAATATAGGAAATGCCTAAGTGTTCTTGTAAATCTAAAATTAGATTAAGCAATTGAACACGAACGGAAGCATCTAATGTGCCAAGTGCGTCATCGATAATAATCACTTCAGGCTGAAGAATGAGTGCGCGAGCCAAAGCGATCCGCTGTTTTTGACTGACAGAGAGATGTTTAATTTTAAGATTAGTATAATCTGGATAAAGCCCTACTAATGAAAGGGTTTCAAAGATCTTTTGATTGCGAGTTTCTTCATCCCAATCGGTAATTAATCGCAGCGGTGCATCTAAGGCTTGGCCAATATTTAAGCGAGGATTAAACGCTGAATTTGCATCTTGGAAAACCATTCGGATATGTTGCGCACGATAGTGAAAATCTTCAAATTGGAGCGGTAAATCATTAAATAAGATTTTTCCAGATGTAGGAGGGATAATTCCTGCAATCATTTTCACTAAGGTGGATTTTCCTGAGCCATTTTTACCAATAATCGCAAGTGTTTCGTTCCGACTAAGCGAAAAACTGACATCCTTTACCGCATAAAACTGCTCAGAGCCAAAAAGTTTGGCTGGACCATCAAAGGTTTTACTAAGATTTTCCACTTTTAATAATGGCATTATTCGTTTCCTTTTGATTCTGTGTTGAGCGTAAGCGGTGAAGCGGTCACTTTATCTTTAAACTGCCGTTCTCGAAGATTTATCGGATGATGGCAGGAGAACTCATGTTGTTTAATGCGATAGCGGCTTGGTTTTTGAATGCATTCACGTTGAGCGAAAGGACAACGTGGTCCTAAACGACAACCAATCGGCATTTGTTCCAAAATTGGCACTGTGCCTTCTAGTGTCCCTAATTTGCTTTTAAAACTTAAAGGACGACTAAAATCCGGAACAGAGTAAAGCAATGCCTGCGTATAAGGATGGTGAGGCATTTCTAATATTTGGTCGGTTGGCCCAGACTCTGTATTTTGCCCACAGTAAAGGACGGAAATACTATCACACCATTCGCTGATACTTTTAAGATCGTTACTGGCTAATAAAATTGTCGTACCTTGGTTTTGGTTCATACTTGAAAGCAAGCGGAAAATTTGCAATGCCGTAATGGATTCCAAAGAATTAGTGGGTTCATCCGCAATTAGTAATCTAGGTTGATTCGCCACTGCTATAGCTATCATCACCTTTTGACCTTCACCTTCAGTGAGCTCATCAGGATAACTCGCCATAATATCCTTGTGGTCTTTAATCCCTACACGGTGCAGTAATTCAATCGCACGACGTTTTTTCCAACCAAACCACTGCCACCAACGGCCTTTAAAGGTCCAGTTTGGAATACTTTGGATAAGCTGTTTACCAATTTTTCGGCTTGGGTCAAGACAACTTAATGGGTTTTGGAAGATCATTGAAATTTCTTTTCCAACGATTTTTCGACGTTGATTCGGTGTCAGTTTAAGCAATTCAACATCATTAAAACGAAAACGATCAGCCGTGACAATCCAGTTATCTTTAATGGAATTACTGATTACTTTAGCGATTAAACTTTTACCGGAACCTGATTCACCAACAAGTCCTAGAATTTCCCCTTCATTAAGTGAAAGATTGACGCCGTCCACAATTTTCATGCGACCGTTTGGTGTTTGAATTTCAATATTTAGATTGCGAATATCTAACAGCGCCATGGGTTACTCGTAATATTTATTGATTGCTTTACACAATCCGTTAGTAAAAATAATGCTTAATAAAATGGTAAAAATAATAGCAAAACCGGGTAATAAAACCGTCCAAGGGGCAAGATAAATTAACTCCAATGAATCTTTAATCATTGCACCCCATTCTGGCATTGGACGTTGTGCACCAAGAGAAATAAAGCTGAGCGCTGTAATATCTAAAATAGCGACCACAAATGCACGAGAAATTTCTTGCGTATAGACGATACTAATATTTGGTAAGATTGTGGTTTTTAATAATTCCCAGTTTGAAATACCATCTAATTTCAGCAAGAGGACGTAGTCTTTCTTTAGCTCTTGCTGAATTGCTTGATAAATCGCATGTACAAAATACGGCAAAATAGCCAACATAGTGGCAAACATAGCATTCATTAAGCTAGGTTCCATTAGCGTAGAAATGATAATGGCAATCAGCAAAATGGGGATAGATAAAAACGCATCAAAAAAATGACCTAAAAAACGAGATTTAATTCCTTCAGACATGCCAGCAAGAATACCTAATGCTCCACCCATAGTCGCCACAGCAATGACCACTAAAAGAGAGGAACCTAGGGTATATTGTGTCCCCATAATTAATCGACTGAGGACATCACGACCAAGATCATCCGTACCAAAGAAAAAGGCGATGCGCCCTTTTTCTACCCAAGATGGTGGCATGAGTTCTTCTCCGACAAATTCCATGTTTGCGCTATAAGGCATAATCAGTTTCGGAAAAAGTGCAGTCAAAATCAGGAGGCAAAATAAATAGAAGCTAAATAATGCCACACGATTCTGACGGAAAAGCAACCAAATCTGCAAGAAGGAGGTGCTTTCACGAAATTCATCAGGTTCTCTATCTTGCATACCAGCCCTTCTTATTCAATGGATCTAATACAAACATGAGCAACTTGGCGAACGTATCAATAATAATGATACAAATACCAATTACTACCACGCCGGCAGAAATACTGTTGTAATCTTGTTGGGTTACGGCATCAATCAACCAACGTCCTATTCCTGGCCAACCTAAAACGTTTTCTACCAACATACATTGTGTTAATACTAAGGTAAATACGCGAGTAAGCTGTGGAATCAATAATGGAAATGTATTACGAAAAACGTAACGTTTTAAAATCGTCCATTTCGACCATCCACGTGTTACAGCCGCTTTTGCATATTCTTGTTGAAGTAAATAATCAGCCCGTTGCTGAATGATGCGGATAAACTCCATTGTCGGTAGAATACAAAGCACTAATGTAGGTAAGGCTAAATGCTGTAAAACGTTTTGTATGATTTTGGTTCGGTAAGGGACATCAACAAACCACATATCAATGGTAGGGAAACCTGTGATAGGTTTGATTTCATACAGCAAATTATACTGCCCGATAGCTGCAATCTCCCAGCTTTGAATTGCTGCTACATAGAGTAAAATCGGGGCAAACCAGAAAATAGGAATAGATAAACCAACATTAGAGATACTTTGCAATGCGCGTGCACAAGGACGCTGATTATAGACCGCACTTAATACGCCGAGAGGAATACCTAAGATACAAGCCAATAAAAGTGCGGTAAAACAGAGCTCTAATGTGGGTGGTAATACCGTAAAAATTAAATCTTTTAACGATTCTCCGCCGTTATAGGTAATCCCTAAATCACCCTGTAACAATGATGTAAGGTAATGATAATAAGCACTATAAATATTGTTTGTGACAAGATCTGCATTGAGCGGATCTCGCATTAAAATCCCAAAACTTAATATGGATAAAATCAATAATAAAATGCTTACCCAAATGACATAACGAATTGCTGAAAAGAGCATTATTTTTTCTCCTTATTTTTCATGAAATACAAGGTAGAAAAATTGATGCTACCAAATGGGGTCATTTCAATTCCTTTTACATTACCACGTGCGACTAAAAGTCGTTTTACGTTTGCAATTGGCACAATAGGTAATTCGTTTAAAATGAGCTCTTGCGCATTGTTATACGCTTTAGAACGTTCATATAAATGATTGGTGGATAGTGCGCGATCCATCATCTTATCGAATTCAGGGTTACACCAATTGGATAGATTAGTGATTTCCTTTTGTGTATCACAACTTAAAATCGGGCGCATAAAACCGTCAGGATCAAGGTTTCCAGCAAGCCAACCCGTTAAGATTAAATCGTAATCTTCTGTGCCTTTGCGCAATTGTTCGATTAAAAACGTGCGTGTTACTGACCGCACTTTAACGTCCACACCCGCTTTGGCTAAATCCCATTTGATGAGCTCTGCCATTTTAATTGGTGCAGGGTTATATACTTGCTCTTCGTTTATTACCCACATCTTTAACGTGAGTTTTTTATCACGTAACGTTTTTTCCGCTTCTGAGGGCTGATAATCATAAGAAAAATCAGGCGTATTAATTGCAGAAGCCCAAGAAATATCAGGAATAATATTATTCGCCACGGTTGCTGTATTGTGGTAAATATTTCGTACAATTCTAAAACGATTTAAGCTTTGCGAAATGGCTTGACGAATAGTTTTATCTTGCATTAATGGCTTTTGGAAATTGAAAGCCAAATAGGCCAAGTTCATTCCATCCGTAGATTGCAGATAATAACGATCATCTTTTTCGCTTAACAAACCTAGTTGGCTGACTTCAGGATAAGACGCGATTTGACATTCATTATTAAAGAATTTAATTAAACGCCCTGTACGATCCGCCGAAAGATCCACAATAATATTTTTGATTTTGGCTTCTTTTTTCCAATAATCCTCATTGCGTACCAAGCGAACATATTGGTTATAAACGTAATCTTTCACTTGATAAGGACCTGTGCCAACAGGGTGTGTGTCCAATTGGGTGAGATTATCATCTGCACTTAATTGATACGCATATTCTTGAGAGAAAATAATAGAATATTGACTGGCAAGATGCGACAGAATTGAGGCATCAGGTTCAAAGAGTTCAATTTTGACCTGATAAGGATTGGTTGCTGTGATACTTTTAATTTTTTGATTCAGCTTAATACTTTCAAAATACGGAAAATGAACCTTTTTGGCTTGCTCGTGGAAGATTCTATATTGTGGATTTTTATAAGTTACCACATCATCTGAAAGTGTAGGCAGGTAAGTATCGTGCCCTAAAACACGATTAATCGAAAAGACCACATCTTCTGCATTAAAGTCACGTGTAGGGGTAAACCAAGGGGTACGATGGAATTTTACCCCTTTACGAAGATTAATGAGAATTTGTTTACCATCAGATGAAAGAGAATAGGATTGTGCTAACACTGGAACGAGTGCGGCACTGTGATCTTTAATATCAAACAGTTTGTTATAAATTTGCTCCGTCACCACATTCATACTGGTGCCGGCGTCTGCAGTTTGCGGGTTAAAGGAAAAACCCGATGCATTTGTGCAGTATGTTAAGCCGTTTTCTGTCAGCATTTTAGGTATGCTTGGCGCGGCTTGTGCCAGATTAATTTGGCTCAACCCACACAATAAAAAACAAAAAGTGACATTTCGACGTAACATAGCTTTATTATTAAAGACTGTTTTGTGATAAATTGGGTGAATTGTAAAATATCTTGGCAAAAATGGCTAGTTATTGGATTTGTAGGATATGTTTAAATCAATTAATCGGGAAATTAATCAAATAATCAATCGCGGATTTGACCGCACTTTACGTTTGGCTGTGACAGGGCTAAGTCGAAGCGGTAAAACAGCCTTTATTACGAGTTTGATTAATCAATTGTTACATATTAATCAAGAGGGAAATGCTCATCTTCCTTTATTTGAGGCTGCCCGAAATCAATCTATTTTAGCGGTAAAACGTGTGCCCCAGCAGGATTTAAGTATTCCACGTTTTGATTATGAAGCGAATCTCAATGATTTAATGAATAATCCACCACAATGGTGCCAATCTACTCGAGGGGTAAGTGAAACACGCCTTGCTATTCGTTTTGAACGCCAATCGGGCTTACTTCGCCATTTTAAAGAACGCGGCACATTATATTTAGATATTTTTGATTATCCTGGTGAATGGCTATTGGATTTACCTTTGCTAAATCTAGATTTTCAACAATGGTCGCTCGAACAAGCCAACATTACATCGGGTGTTCGTCAACAGTTTGCGCAAGATTGGTTGGATAAACTGAAAAAACTCGACCTAAGTGCGGTCGTCAATGAAGATGTTTTAGCGCAGATTGCAAAATCTTATACCGATTATTTGCTTGCCTGCAAAGCAGAAGGAATGCAATTTATTCAACCTGGCCGATTTGTCTTGCCTGGGGAATTAGAAGGTGCACCTGTATTACAATTTTTCCCGTTATTGCATTTGTCTGAGGAACAATGGCAAAAACTGAAAAGAGAGGCGAAATCCAATAGCTATTTTGCCGTGTTAAATAAGCGGTATAATTATTATCGTAATAAGGTGGTGAAAGGCTTTTATGAAAATTATTTTTCTACTTTTGATCGCCAAGTAATTTTAGCAGATTGCTTAACGCCACTGAATCATAGCCAACAGGCTTTTATTGATATGCAAACAGGGCTTAATCAGCTTTTTAAAAATTTCCATTATGGCAAACGCAATTTACTTAATCGCTTGTTTTCCCCGAATATTGATAAGCTCATGTTTGTGGCAACAAAAGCCGATCATATCACAACCGATCAAATTCAAAACTTAATTAGTCTGATGCGTCAATTGGTGCAAGAGGGCGGTCGTCATGTTGAATTTGAAGGGATTGATACAGAATATACGGCAATTGCAGCCATTCGAGCGACGAAACAGGTTTTAGTTAATCAAAACGGTAAACAAATTAAAGCTATTCAAGGAGTACGTTCTGTAGATAAGCAACTTATTACACTTTATCCGGGGTCTGTACCTAGTAAACTACCTAATGCAGAGTTCTGGTCAAAACAATCTTTTGATTTTGATTCCTTTGAACCTCAAGTTTTACAACAAGGTGAAAGCATTCCACATTTAAGAATGGATGCCGTCTTGCAATTTTTATTGGCGGATAGATTTGATTGATAGAAAAATTAAATCGATTCAATTGTCAAATACTTAATATAAACCACTATTTTTTTATTGGTATTTAGGTAGAATTAATTTGAGTCTTTCTAAAGTAAAGGAGCTTATGATGAAAATGAAAACTCTCTTAGCATTAGCAATCAGCGGAATTTGTGCTGCTGGCGTGGCAAATGCACATGACCACATGGCAAAACCAGTAGGTCCTTCAATCGAAGTAAAAGTACAACAATTAGATCCTGCAAATGGTAATAAAGATGTAGGGACTGTAACCATTACTGAATCAAATTATGGTTTAGTATTTACACCAAATCTACAAGGTTTAGCTGAAGGTTTACATGGTTTCCACATTCATGAAAATCCAAGCTGTGATCCAAAAGAAAAAGACGGTAAATTAACAGCAGGTTTAGCGGCTGGCGGTCACTGGGATCCTAAAGGCGCAAAACAACACGGTTACCCATGGCAAGATGATGCTCACTTAGGTGACTTACCGGCTTTAACTGTATTACATGATGGTACAGCAACTAATCCTGTTTTAGCGCCACGTCTTAAAAAATTAGATGAAGTTCGTGGTCATTCTATTATGATTCACGCGGGTGGTGATAACCACTCAGATCATCCAGCTCCACTTGGTGGTGGCGGCCCACGTATGGCATGTGGCGTGATTAAATAAATCTATTT
The DNA here is from genome assembly GCA_019423005.1 of Haemophilus sp. Lineage (GTDB taxonomy): Bacteria > Pseudomonadota > Gammaproteobacteria > Enterobacterales > Pasteurellaceae > Haemophilus_D. The sequence continues at coordinate 749 of JAHZCF010000035.1, read as the reverse complement.
CTAAAGATAAAAAAGTGCGGTCAAATTGACCGCACTTTGTGTTTAAACTCAATGCAACATCATATTTAGCCATTAGTAGTGGTTTGATGAACATAGCTAAAGTAGTAATATATTTAATAGTGAGCCGATATATGGGGAGGAATATTGAAAACTAAGTTATTATTTCAGTATCTTATATTTTGGGTAATTATATTTATTATTTGTTTTACATCTTTTACATTCATATATAGTTTATTTGAAATTATTCTAAATCTTGATGATTATTCTTTTTCTGATTTTAAGAAAACAGCATTTTTTTGGTTAAATATGTCTGCTGCAATGGCGACTTTAGTTTTGATAATTGAAGCTAGAAATAAGCGATGGTAATCTCGTCAATCTTTCAACAAGTACGAGTTTAAAAGTATTGGATAGATTGATATTTGAGTAGAATGTAATTTTAAATGTCCAGATATAAAGTGCGGTCAATTTTAATGAGTTTTAAAACTTCACAAAATTGACCGCACTTTTATTTTTTTTACCGCTTTACTTAATTACTTCCGCCGTATATTCCAATTTATGAATCGCATTAATCAATTGTTCATCGGAAACTTTTGGATCTTCTACAACAGTCACAGTTCTATCTTTAATGGAGGCTTTAGTGGAAATTACGCCATCAATATTGCGTAACTCTTTATTTACTAAATAAGCACAAAGTTGGCAGTTCATTTCATTCACTTTTAACACAACTTGCTTTGTTTCTTCCGCCTGAG
>JAHZCF010000034.1 GCA_019423005.1 Haemophilus sp. | reverse complement strand
TATAATCCACACCAATACTTTGCAGATATTCAGGTAAAACATGCTCAGGAAAACCTGGCTGTTTTTGGTCTAAATTGACGGCTACGATATCAAATTTAATCGGTGCGCTTTGTTGTAAATTTAACAAAATATCGAGAAGCGTATAGCTGTCTTTACCACCTGAAAGGCAAACCATTACTTTATCACCCTCTTCAATCATACCAAAATCAGCAATTGCATTGCCTACATTACGGCGAAGACGTTTTTGCAATTTATTGAAATTATAAGTCTGTTTTTTATCTTGGTTTTGTTCTGTCATATTGATTTACTTTAGCTAATAAAAAAGCCCTGAATCAACTTCAGAGCTTATAAATTCTGTGGTGCCTAGGGTCGGACTCGAACCGACACGGTTATTCACCGGCGGATTTTGAATCCGCTGCGTCTACCAATTTCGCCACCCAGGCATTTAGGTTGTTCTGAATTATACGTTTATCTTACTTCGTTGCAAGTAAAATTTCATTAAAAACGTGTGGTTGTTTTAAATTTCATCAACTTGCATTCAAAGATGAAAGGGAAGTTTAAAATAATTTGATACGTTGTCACTATTTATGAGTAAAATAAAAGCTTAGTATTTCTACTAAGCTTTATGATTATCTAATTAAGCGGTTTGACCTGCAAGGTTACCTAAATCTTTATCAATTAAGAATAAACCTTTGCCATCTTCGCCAAGAAGATTTAACTTGTCTAAAATACCGCTGAATAATTTCTCTTCTTCGTGTTGTTCTGCAACATACCATTGTAAGAAATTGAATGCTGAGTAATCTTTTTCTTCAAAAGTTTTACCCACTAATTCATTGATTTTACTTGTGATCAATTTTTCGTGTTCGTAAGTTAATTCAATGATTTCTTTTAATGATTTGTACTCATGCGCAGGCGCTTCAATTGCAGTGATTACCGCTAATGCACCAGTTTCATTTAAATAAGTGAATAATTTACGCATGTGTTGCATTTCTTCTGCAGCGTGAGCTGATAAGAATTTAGCTGCACCTTCAAAACCGTTTTGTTCGCACCATGCGCTCATTTGTAAGTAAAGGTTTGAAGAGTAGAACTCAAGGTTCATTTGATCATTTAATAATTTGATTACGTTTGATGATAACATTTTGTATTCTCCTTTTAAAATTATAATGTTGCTAAATCACGATCGATAAAGTAAAGCGAACGACCGTCTTCACCCACCAAGTTAAATTTATCAATAATGCTATTGAATAATTTTTCTTCTTCGTGTTGTTCTGCAACGTACCATTGTAAGAAGTTAAAAGTAGAATAGTCTTTGTTTGCAAAAGTCACTTCAACTAATTCATTAATTTTAGAAGTAATGAATTTTTCGTGTTCAAGTGTGGTTTCAAACACTTCTTTAAGTGATTTGTAGTCATTTTTAGGTGCATCAATTTTACCTAAAAGTGGCATACCACTTGTTTCACTCACATATTTGAATAATTTTTGCATGTGTTCTAATTCTTCATCAGCATGACGAAGTAAGAATGCTGCAGCACCTTCGTAACCGTGCTTGCTACACCAAGAACTCATTTGTAAATAAACATTAGAAGAGTAGAACTCTAAATTGATTTGTTCATTTAACTTATCTGCGATTGCTTTATTAAGCATAAACCAACTCCTTTCCTTATTAAGTAGAGATTAAAAATAAAAACAAGACTGCTTAACTTGTCATCGGTGTGCATTCTAATCTCACAAATGAGAATAGTCAAGTATTTTTTTAAAATTATTTCTATAAGTCACTAATAACAAAAGAGAAATCAATGTTAATTATTCTCATTTAGGTGATATGTGTAAAATAAATTCTCATTATCAGATCAAGAATAATGAAATCTGCAGAATTGATGTACGCAATTGTATTCAGAATTCACATAGCGTTATCTACAAATTTCATACTAATTCTAATTATTCCATTGCAAAGACATCCATTTATTTCTTTTATATCCACAACCTAAAATCACCTTATTTTGAGTAATGCATGAAATAGGATAGTCACTTATATTGATTTGTGACATATTTATATATGCAATTTAACATAATATACATTATGCGAAATCAATTACAAGGTTAGTGAAAGCTACGCATCAATAAAATCACAATGTTATGCACAGGTTGTAAATACCACTCAAGCGATGTAGAATCTAGCTTTACAACACATTGCAATAAGATTAAATAATGATTTATGCACTCTAAAGTTCTTATGTAAGGAAAAAATAAAGAGGTTTATATGTGTCAAAATAATGGCAACGCTACGTGAATTCTGCGTTATTTTATGAAGTGAATATCATCAGATTTAAAAAAGAAAAACGTAAATCTCAGGGATTAAGATTTACGTTTTTGATGAATGGCATTTGTGTGACTATGTCACGATATGTATAAGATTAAGATAACAGTTTTGCTCCGTATTCATAAACCTGTTGCAGTAAATTTAGCTTAGTTGGATTATCCGAATATTCCTCTGCTAACCGTTGTAAACTTTCTTCAAATTTAACCGCACTTTGTTCTAATTTACGTTGGCGATATTTTTGCCATTTGATTTGCTCAGCACGATTTAGGGTTTTGTAGAAATGTCTTGCACGATAATGGAATAACAATTCAGGAATTCGTTTATCTTCAAATGCTAAACCATGATCAGCTAATTTTTCAGGTGATAAATCACGTAAAATAGCCATATTGTTTTTATCGGCATTGCTAAAGAAGCCGTTATAAAGCTCCGTTTCTACATTATCGCTCGGCTCAAATTCGCGTTCTTCTGAGAAGATTTCAATAACTTTCTCGCGTATATCTAAAGATTGACGCAATTTTGCTAAATTATCTAAGCATTGTTGTCTGTCTATCCCTAAACGAGCTGCATTTTCTGGCAGTAACGTTTTTGCAGGAGCCAAAATTGGGCATTTATTAATATGAACCAATTTCAATGGAACTGATGAAACTCCCCTTTCTTCTAGCTCGCTTTTCTTGGTATATAAATCTTGTCGCAAATCAACCGCACTTTTACTGAGTAAATTATCAATATCACCTGATAAATCACAGACGATTACGGCATTTTGATTAGTTGGATGCCATGCTAATGGTGCCACCCAAGCACAATTGCCGCGATAATTCCCTAGCATACCTGAAACGTGCACTAATGGTGTCATTCCCGCGGTATCAATTAGCTTTTCAATTTCCCTCTTACCTCTATGCTCAAAGAAGAATTGAAATAATTTAGGCTGCTTTTCTTTGATTAATTTAGCCATGGCAATAGTTGCATACACATCCGCCATCGCATCATGGGCGTTTTCATGCTCAATACCATTTGCTTTGGTTAGCTTTTCTAAGCGAAAGCTTGGCATACCATCATCGTCATAAGCCCAATTTATACCTTCTGGACGCAGTGCATAGCAAGCCCGGACCAAATCCAGTAAATCCCAACGAGAATTGCCATTTTTCCAGCTATATTCATAGGGATCAATAAAATTGCGGTAAAAGGTGTAACGAGTCATTTCATCGTCATAACGAATATTGTTGTAACCCATCACACAAGTATTAGGTTGTGAAAACTCAGCTAGAATTTTTGCGGCAAATTCAGATTCAGGAATCCCCTTTTCATTACATTCTTGTGGCGTGATTCCTGTGACCATTACGGCCTCTGGAGCAGGCAAATAATCATTGGTTTGCTTGCAATACAACATAATAGGCTTACCAATGATATTGAAATCTGCATCGGTACGAATACCAGCAAATTGAGCAGGACGATCACTTGCCGGATTGATACCAAAACTTTCGTAATCGTAGATAAAAAAACTAAAATTGTTTGCCATAATTAAGCCAAAATTTTATCTAAATAATATAAACAGAAAATTGCTGAAAGGCTGACAAGAACACCAAACCAGTTGATTTTGCTGATTTTTTCTTTGAAGAAAAATGCGCCGGTGATGGTACCTAAACAAATAACACCAATATTCATTCCCGCAAAAACTAAGGTTGGGTTTTGTCCGAAGCTTTGGTGCGCTTTAATGTAAAACAGGATGTTGAAGAAATTCAATATACCTAAAATAATTCCACCAATAAAGCTTGGCACTGTCCACTGAGTGCGTTTTAGGAATAAATATAGGAACATGACACAAGCGGCTAATGAGAAAGCGATGAATAATGTAGTTGGGAATGCTCCCCCGCTTTTGGCTACTTGTTTGAATAAAATATCAATGGTGCCATAGCCAAACCAAACACCGATTAAGCCTAAAATACCTTTAAAAGTGACCGCACTTTGTTCATTTGATTTGTTCAATATACAGAATAAACCGATGAATGCCAAAATAATGCCAACAACTTTTGGCTGACTTAATGTTTCATGGAAGATAATAAAAGAGGCAACAATCGGTAGAAATAACGATAAGCGTTGTGCTGCATCTGAACGTACGATACCAGCAAATTCAACCGCTTTAGACATAATGATAAATACGGTTGGTAATAAAATCCCCAAGGCGAGGAAAATAGGTGTGCTATCACTTTGTGCTAGATATTCGGTAAATTCTAATCCTTTGAAATCAGGTTTGAGTAAGAAATAGCTTAATGAAATAGCGACAATATAGTTAAACGCAATTGCTTGTTCAATAATGATGTTTTTCTTGCGAGCAACTTTGAGTAACACCGATACGGCAACACTACACAGAATGGCAAAAATAAGGTTGTGCATAATTTTAATCCTTAACAGCTTGTTTAATTAAACTCATTATATATTCAAGATATTGAGTACTATCAGTAGAAATCTCATAATCACCATTTCCCCAATGGCCTGTATCTTCTACATTCTTAGCTAGTTTCTTCGGATCATCTAATTCACCATAAGGAAGATTAATCCATAGTTTTAAAGCCTTTTTCTGAATTCCGATATCCACAATATTTTTATCTTTTTTAAACGCGATATAGCGTTTTCTAGGTACAACCTCAATATTAGGTTCTAAATTTAAAATTGCCTGTTTGTAGGTTTCATATAATTCTTGTATAAAATCAGGTTTATCATTCAAATGATCATCTTCTTGGTAAACTTTAATTTCTTTTAGTGTAGAAAGTTCTTTTGTTTCTTCAGTTGTGACTGTCTTAATATTGGGCGCTGATTTAGATTTATTGATAAGATTTACAGTTATAATTTCATTATCAAAGCAATTTACTTCCCATAATTCAATTGGTAAATCTTTAAAATTTGTTGCTTGGATCTGGAAATCATTAAATGATGGAGAAACAAAAATCACTTTAGATTGAGACCAATCTATATCACTTCTTTTTAATGGCTTACTTTGAGTTTCATTATACTCAATCAGAAAATCAGCTTTATATTCAAGCATTAAATTAAGATAAGAAATCCCCTGATCTACCACACTAGAGTTTTGCTGTCTTTTATATTCAATTATCACAAACGCTTTAGCTTCAGGATCAAATGCCAAGGTATCTATACGTGAATTTTTAATAGAAAATTCAGATCGAATGAAAATATATCCAGTCAACAGAGATAAATTATGCTCAAATAAATTTTGTATATCTTTTTCTAACTTAAACTTTCCTTGTTTAAGCTGAGCAAGAATTCCTTTTTGAGATGTAAAAATTTTCATCATTTATTCCTTAAATATTAAAATGCGGTTAAAAGAATTTAAATCTTTAACCGCACTTTCTTTACATAATAGTACAACTACTCTGTTGCGCCAAAGCCACGCAAACCAACCACATGAACTTGTTCTTGGT
>JAHZCF010000033.1 GCA_019423005.1 Haemophilus sp. | reverse complement strand
AATGCAGTTGGCTGCTTACGTAACCAATCTTTTGTTTGATATCCCAAATGGTTTCACCTGAACCTCGTTGTTTACCAAAGATCGCCACATGATTCGCAAAGGCTTGTGGATGATCGCCTGTAATCAAAGAAAGTAAAGTAGACTTCCCTGCGCCATTTGGTCCTTTAATCCACCAATTTTCATGAGGTTGAACAACCCAGTTTAAATGATCCAAAATCACTTTATCGCCATACTGAACCGTGACATTTCGGAGCTCAAAGTGCGGTTGGTTTCCAGGCAGTTTTAGTAATGGTGACGCTGGTTCTGGCAAAGCCACATCAACAGATTGCTCCGCATAAACTAATTGTTGATAAATACTTTGTTGCTCAATGGATTGACGTTCACCTTCTAGTACTACTTCTAAATTTTCCAACATAGCTAAATGGGTCGCTTGTGCTGGAATATCCGCGAGACGATTAACGATTAGAACGATTGCACATTCTTTTTTCAGTTCGTTCAGCATCGCCATCCAATCTTGCACTGATTGCTGATCTAGCCCTTCAAAAGGTTCATCTAAAATTAATAGATCGGGCTTTTGTAATAATGCTTGTGCCAATAATACTTTACGAGTTTCCCCGGTGGAAAGTTTGATAAAGAAACGATCTAATAGATAAGTAATCCCTAATTTTTCTGCAATTTGTTCACAAAAAGTCAGCTCCTTGCTGCCATTTAAAATGGTTTCGCTTGTCGTTTTACCAAAGAAATCGGGGTCGGTATCATCATTATTTAAATTCTTTAATGTTGCTTCAAGAATTTCACGTTGTTTTTCAAAAGAAAAAGATTGAACACGTTTGAAAGAATTATGATACCCCCCTTCCTGTAGAGGCAACTCATTTTGCAATGCTAAAGCAAACGCCGATTTTCCACTTCCATTACTGCCGACTACAACCCAATATTGTTGTGGTTCAATCGCAAAGTGCGGTAAGTTTAAGGTTTGTTTTTGATGAAGCTCAAATTTTGCCTGCTGAATTAAAAGTGTCATTCTCTTTCCTTTAAAAACAAAAGGCGAGCAATTTGCCCGCCTTGTCAGATTAACTTAATTAACTGTTTTTACGCTCTTCTTCCATACATACTGCGGCAGTAAATAATACGTCAGTTGAAGAGTTTAGCGCGGTTTCTGTTGAATCTTGTAAGATACCAATCACGAAACCTACACCGATCATTTGTGCCGCGATGTCATCAGAAATACCGAATAAGCTACAAGCTAATGGAATTAATAATAATGAACCACCAGCCACACCAGAAGCACCACATGCACAAAGCGCCGCAACAATACTTAATAACACCGCACTGATGAAAGATACTTCGATGCCTAATGTATGAACAGCTGCTAGCGTTAATACAGTAATGGTAATTGCCGCACCCGCCATATTGATATTTGCACCCAATGGAATTGCCACAGAATAGGTTTCTTCATCAAGATTTAAGCGTTTTGCTAATTCAATGTTTACAGGAATATTTGCTGCAGAGCTACGTGTAAAGAATGCCGTTACACCACTTTCGCGTACACAAGTCCACACTAATGGATATGGATTACGACGAATTTTCCAATAAACGAGAATTGGATTAAGTACAAAGGCAGTAAATAGCATTGTACCGATTAACACGAATAATAAGTGAACATATCCACCTAACGCAGATAAGCCTTTGTCAGATAATGTTTCAGCCACTAAACCGAATACACCGAAAGGTGCAAATGAAATAATCACGTGAACAATTTTAGAAATGCCTTCTGCAAAATCAGCTACAACCTGTTTAGTTGCATCTGATGCATGACGAAGGGCTAAACCTAAACCGATAGACCACGCTAAAACACCGATAAAGTTTGCTTTGAAAATTGCATTTAATGGGTTATCCACCACATTCAATACTAAAGCAAGCATCACTTGGCCAACAGATTGAGGCGCTGAACTCGCATCCTCTTTTACTGCAAGAGCTACATCTGATGGGAATGCCATACTTGCAATTACTGCAGCCACAGCCGCTAAGAAAGTACCCAAAAGATAAAGCACGACAATTTCTTTCATGTTGCTTTTAGAACCCACTTTCTTATTAGCGAGTGCTGCCATAACAAGGAAGAAAATTAAAATTGGTGCAACGGCACGCAATGCTTTAACAAAAATTTGACCGAGCACACCAAAGCTAGATGCAAGATCAATACCTGCTGAATTTTTTACACTCTCATTCACCAAGGCAACAAGGATCCCGAGTACCAAACCAACGGCAATTCGTTTTACCAAATTACCTTGGAACAAAAAATGAAATAAACGTGTTGTATTCATAATAGTTTTAAATGAAGATTAAGTTGAACTTCAGATCGTTACGATCCACCGAAACACGATAAAGATAGCTCAAATTTTATTTAAAAGAAAATTTTTTCTTCATTATTTTGCTAAAAAATTGAACTTTTTAAGCTAGGAATGAATTTTTTCTAAAATTTTCGCCTATAAAAAAATTTTTTCTATGCCCTATTGACATACTGTATCTAACCACAGTATATTACACCTGTATAAACAACCACTGATTAAAAACTCATTAACTAAAAGGAACACAAGATGATGAACTACGCAAATACAGTTGCACAAAATGATATGACGTTTTCTTATCATCCTATGCCATTTTTCAATGATGTTGAAAGTAAATCAACATTTAATAAAAAATTAGATCTCAACCTTTATTGCATCAAACGTCCACAACAAACTTGTTTTATTCGTGTTACCAATCCGAATATGCTTGCTTGGGGAATTGAAATGGGCGATATGTTAGTGGTTGAAAAAAATGACAGCCTTTTCATTGGTGATCTTGTTGTATTGGAAAAACAAGACGAATTCCATATTTATGAATTTGCTGGTGTAAGCGGTAAGGAATTTGTATTCATGGCATTAGATTCTAAAGTGGAAAATATTAAAACAACACAATGGACAAACCTACCATTAGTTGGCACGGTGACGAATACCATCCATCAAATGAAACCAAGAAGAGACTTAATGAAATTTGCGGCTTAAGCCAAACATCAAATAATCTAAACAAAGAAAAAGTGCGATTAAAATTAACCGCACTTTTTGTTAAAATAAAAATTGTAATTACATCACACGACGAGATTGTGTGTAGGTTCTTGCCCAGTAATCTTCATCTAATGAACTAATGGTTACACCTTGACTTGAACTTGCATGCATAAATTGGTTATTACCAATATAAACACCTACATGGTTATTTCGACGGAAGAATACTAAATCGCCTTTACGCAATTCATTCTTTTGGATTTGACGACCTAAATAACGCTGTTCTGAAGTTGAACGAGGCAGTTCCATACCGTAAGCATCAAGGAAAGCTGTTTGCATAAATGCAGAGCAATCAATACCACGTTTTGTAGTTCCTCCCATTCTATAACGTGTTCCCACCCATTCATTATAAACTTGAGAAAGTGCTTTATCACCAATTAAACCGGATTTAGGACGGTTTGTTCTTAATTTAGAATGAATTTCACTTTTTTTTCCATCTAAACCAGCAATCAATCCCGCTAACTCGGCATCATCACTTTCAGCAATAACACCGTTTTGAGCCTGCCTAGGGCTATTAGAGCAGGCTGTTGTCAACACGGCCAAACCTACAATAATCAAAATCTTCTTTAACATAGCCTTTAAATAATAAAATAATATAAAACAAAATTGGTCGAATTCTATCAGAAAGCTATTATCTGCGCCAGTTCTTATTGAATTTTTATGCAATTTTGTGAGCGAGATCTCAAAAAAATAAGGGCTGCTAAATAAGCAACCCTTAAAAAGATTAAAATTGATTATTTTTTCTTCGCTTTTGCATTTGGAAGATCGGTAATTGAACCTTCAAATACTTCAGCCGCAAGACCAACAGATTCATGAAGTGTTGGGTGAGCATGGATAGTCAATGCAATATCTTCCGCATCACAACCCATTTCAATGGCCAGACCAATTTCACCTAATAATTCACCACCGTTAGCGCCTACGATAGCACCACCAAGTATACGGTGAGTATCTTTATCAAAGATCAATTTAGTCATACCTTCAGCACATTCTGAAGCAATCGCACGACCTGAAGCAGCCCATGGGAATTTAGCGACTTCGTAGTTTAAGCCTTCTTGTTTACATTCTTTCTCAGTTTTACCAACCCAAGCCACTTCTGGTTCAGTATAAGCAATAGAAGGAATGACTTTTGGATCGAAGTAATGTTTTTTCCCTGCGATCACTTCTGCCGCAACGTGACCTTCGTGAACACCTTTGTGTGCTAACATTGGTTGGCCAACGATATCACCGATTGCGAAGATATGAGGCACATTAGTACGCATTTGTTTATCAACATGAATGAAACCACGCTCATCCACTTCAACGCCAGCCTTACCTGCATCGATCAATTTACCGTTTGGTGTACGACCGATTGCCACTAATACGGCATCATAACGTTTAGTGTCATTGCATGCTTTACCTTCCATTGAAACATAGATACCATCATCTTTTGCTTCAACTGCAGTCACTTTAGTTTCAAGCATTAACTTGAATTTTTTCTCAACTTGTTTGGTGTAGATTGCAACAACATCTTTATCTGCCGCTGGAATCACTTGGTCAAACATTTCAACCACTTCGACTTCAGAACCTAATGCATGATATACGGTACCCATCTCTAAACCGATGATACCACCGCCCATGATTAACAGTTTTTTCGGTACTTCTTTTAATTTAAGTGCATCCGTTGAATCCCAAACACGCGGATCTTCATGTGGAATAAATGGTAATTGAATTGGACGAGAACCTGCTGCGATAATTGCATTATCAAATTTAATAGTGGTTGGTTTACCATCACGATCACGTGCTACTAATGTATGTGGATCGATAAACGCCGCTAAACCTTCAACAACGGTGACTTTACGTTGTTTAGCCATGCCTGCAAGGCCGCCTGTTAATTTAGCCACAACCGCTTCTTTACCTGCGCGCACTTCATCTAAATCAATGCGAGGCTCAGCGAAATACACACCATTTTTGCTTGCGTGTTTTGCTTCTTCAATTACTTTAGCAACGTGAAGTAATGCTTTAGAAGGGATACAACCTACGTTTAAACATACCCCACCTAATGTTGAATAACGTTCAACAAGTACTGTTTCTAAACCTAAGTCCGCACAACGGAATGCCGCTGAATAACCTGCAGGACCAGCACCAAGTACCACAACTTGGGTTTTAATTTCTTTACTCATTTTTACCTCGTAAAAACGTTCAAATTTTTGACCGCACTTGCGGTCCTTTCTGTAAGATGTGAGCCTAATCACTCACATCTTACCATGTTAATTACATCACTAAGCGACGTAAGTCAGCTAATACGCCATTGATATAGCTTAAGAAACGAGCACCATCAGCACCATCGATCACACGGTGGTCGAAAGATAATGATAATGGAAGCATTAAGCGTGGCTCAAATTCTTTACCATTCCAAACCGGTTGCATTTCTGATTTAGACACACCTAAGATTGCCACTTCAGGTGCATTTACGATTGGCGTAAAGTGAGTGGTACCAATACCACCTAAACTTGAAATGGTGAAACAACCACCTTGCATATCTGAACCTGAAAGTTTACCGTCACGTGCTTTTTTGGAGACTTCCATTAATTCACGAGAGAGTTCGATAATACCTTTTTTGTTCACATTTTTAAATACAGGTACAACAAGACCGTTTGGTGTATCTACCGCTACGCCAATGTTGATGTATTTTTTAAGTGTTAACTTTTGACCGTCTTCAGAAATAGAGCTATTGAAACGTGGGAACGCTTCTAATGCTTTCGCTACTGCTTTCATAATGAACACAACTGGTGTAATTTTCACATCCAATTTTTGTTTTTCAACAATCTTGTTCTGTTCTTTACGGAATGCTTCTAAATCTGTGATATCTGTGCGATCGAAGTGAGTAACATGTGGAATCATTACCCAGTTACGATGTAAGTTTGCACCAGAGATTTTGTTGATACGGCTTAATTCAACTTCTTCCACTTCACCAAATTTGCTGAAGTCAACTTTCGGCCATGGTAATAAACCTAAGCCAGCACCGTTTGCCACAGCATTACCCGCTGCTGCAGAAGATACAGTGCCTGTTTCAAACGCTTTAACAGCGGTTTTCACGTAAGCTTGGATATCTTCTTTTACTACGCGACCTTTACGACCCGTACCTTTTACGCGATCAAGGTTAATACCGTATTCACGCGCTAAACGACGAATCACTGGAGTTGCATGTGCATAGCCTGCGCTTGCGACAACTTGTTCTTGGCTTAAGCCAGATACATTACCTGATTGTGCTACTGGCGCTGCTGCAGGTGCTGCTTGAGGAGCAGGAGCTGCTGCCGCTGGAGCCGCTGCTGGAGCAGGTGCTGCACCCGCCACTTCAAATTTCATAATTAATGAACCAGTTGAAACTTTATCACCTGATTTCACTAAAATTTCTTTTACCACACCCGCAAACGGAGCTGGCACTTCCATTGAGGCTTTATCGCCTTCAACGGTGATTAAAGATTGCTCTTCAGAAACGCTGTCACCAACGGCAACCATGATTTCAGTTACGTTAACTTCATCGCCACCGATATCTGGTACATTCACTTCTTTAATGGCTGAAGCTGTTGGTGCTACTGCAGGTGCCGAAGCTTGTTGAGCTGGCGCTGCGGCTGGTGCTGCACCCGCCACTTCAAATTTCATGATTAATTTGCCAGTAACAACTTTATCACCCACGTTGATTAAAATTTCTTTTACGACGCCAGCAACTGGAGCAGGCACTTCCATTGACGCTTTATCACCTTCAACATTGATGATTGATTGGTCAACTTCAA
>JAHZCF010000032.1 GCA_019423005.1 Haemophilus sp. | reverse complement strand
AAAAACAGCCTATTTTTAAATCGCTTGCCAAATTTATTCTGCGTTTTTTCTTTAAGGATGCTTATCATCGCTTGAAACGCATTAACCCAGATGAATATAATGGGGCATCTTTACTCGGATTAACGGCTGTTGTGGTGAAAAGTCATGGCAGCGCAAATGTGGATGCATTTGCTCGTGCAATTGCGGATGCAGCTTTACAAGCTCGTTTGCAAATTCCACAAAAAATCTTGGCAGGTTTACAACGTTATTAATTAATAAGTTTTGATATTATGAATAGTAGAATTTTATCCACCGGTAGCTATTTGCCGAGCCATATTCGTACCAATGCGGATTTGGAAAAAATGGTTGATACTTCAGATGAATGGATCGTGACGCGTTCGGGCATTCGTGAACGTCGTATTGCAGCAGCAGATGAAACTGTCGCAACAATGGGATGTGAAGCAGCCAAAAAAGCACTTGAAATGGCCAATCTTGATCCTCAAGAAATTGAGTTGATCATCGTTGCAACAACCAGTGGTTCTCACGCTTATCCAAGTTCAGCTTGCCAAGTTCAAGGTTTATTAGGCATTGAAGATGCGATTTCTTTTGATTTAGCGGCAGCTTGTACCGGTTTTGTTTATGCTTTAGGTGTAGCGGATAAATTTATTCGTTCAGGTAGCGTGAAAAAAGCCCTTGTGATTGGTGCAGATCTTAACTCGCGTAAATTAGATGAAACCGATCGTAGCACTGTCGTGTTATTTGGTGACGGTGCGGGTGCGGTGATTTTAGAAGCATCAGAGCAAGAAGGCATTATTTCAACGCATTTACATGCATCGCCAGATAACCATGCAGCATTACTACTTCCACAAGCTGAACGTGGTGTGGAGAAATCTGGTTATATTGAAATGCAAGGTAACGAAACCTTTAAATTAGCGGTGCGTGAGCTTTCTAATGTGGTGGAAGAAACCCTTTCTGCCAATAATCTCCAAAAAACAGATATCGACTGGCTTGTGCCGCATCAAGCGAATTTACGTATTATTACGGCGACAGCAAAAAAATTAGAGATGGATATGTCGCAAGTAGTAGTAACGCTTGATCGTACAGCCAATACCAGTGCGGCGACTGTGCCAACGGCTTTAGATGAAGCGGTGCGTGATGGCCGAATTCAACGTGGTCAATTGCTTCTACTCGAAGCTTTTGGCGGTGGTTGGACTTGGGGTTCCGCATTGGTGCGATTCTAATTAATTTGTTAGAATCCCGACAGAATTTTAAAAGTGCGGTTAAATTTGACCGCACTTTCAACATTTAAACGATGAAGAAATAGGAAGAAAACATGAAAAAATTCGCAATGGTTTTTCCAGGACAAGGTTCTCAAGCTGTTGGCATGTTAGCTGATCTTGCTAACGAATATCCGGTAGTCACTGAGACTTTTAAACAAGCATCTGAAGCGCTTGGCTATGACTTATGGAACTTGGTTCAACAAGGTCCAGCAGAAGAATTAAATAAAACTTGGCAAACTCAGCCGGCATTATTAGCGGCATCCGTTGCGATCTTCCGTGTATGGCAAGAAAAATACCCACAATTACAACCAAGCGTGATGGCTGGTCACAGTTTAGGTGAATATTCAGCATTAGTTTGTGCAGGTGTCATTGATTTTAAAGATGCCATTAAATTAGTGGAATTACGCGGTAAATTAATGCAACAAGCGGTACCTGAAGGTACAGGTGCAATGTATGCGATCATTGGTTTAGATAATGATGCGATTATCAATGCATGTAAACAAGCCGAGCAAGGCGAAGTGGTATCTGCGGTAAACTTTAACTCACCAGGCCAAGTAGTCATTGCGGGAGCGAAAGAAGCGGTAGAACGTGCGGCTGCATTATGTAAAGAAGCGGGCGCAAAACGTGCTTTACCATTAGCGGTAAGTGTTCCTTCACATTGCGCATTAATGAAACAGGCAGCAGAACAATTAGCCGTAACACTTGAAGGCATTACGCTTAATGCGCCAGCAACACCAGTATTAAACAACGTGGATGTCAAAGCAGAAACAGAAAGTGCAGAAATTCGTACCGCACTTATTCGTCAGTTATATAGCCCAGTTCGTTGGACTGAAACCGTTGAGAAAATGGCGCAAGATGGCGTAGAGGTTTTAGTTGAAATAGGTCCAGGTAAAGTATTAAACGGTTTAACAAAACGTATCGTGGCAGAATTACAAGCAACATCAGTAAACGATGTGGCATCATTAGATGCTGTTGAAGCATTATTAGCATAAAAGGGGATTAAAAATGCAAAATAAAATCGCATTAGTGACAGGTGCAACACGTGGTATTGGCCGCGCAATTGCAGAAGAATTAGCATCAAAAGGTGCATTTGTAATTGGTACCGCAACCTCTGAAAAAGGTGCTGATACCATTTCTGCTTACCTTGGTGATAAAGGTAAAGGTTTAGTATTAAATGTGGCTGACAAAGAAAGTATTGATGCCGTATTAGAACAAATTAAAGAACAATTCGGTGATATTGATATCCTCGTGAATAACGCTGGTATCACTCGTGATAATTTATTAATGCGTATGAAAGATGAAGAATGGTTCGATATTATGCAAACCAACTTAACCTCTGTATTCCATCTTTCTAAAGCAATGTTACGTTCCATGATGAAAAAACGTTTTGGGCGTATCATTACAATCGGTTCAGTTGTGGGCTCAATGGGTAACCCGGGTCAATCTAACTACTGTGCAGCAAAAGCGGGCTTAATTGGTTTCTCTAAAGGTTTAGCGAAAGAAGTGGCATCACGTGGCATTACTGTAAACGTTGTGGCTCCAGGCTTCATCGCAACAGATATGACAGAAGTGCTTACTGAAGAACAAAAAGCGGGTATTCTTGGTAATGTCCCAGCTGGCCGTTTAGGTGAGCCAAAAGATATCGCAAAAGCGGTGGCGTTTTTAGCTTCTGACGATGCGGCTTATATTACCGGTACCACATTACATGTGAATGGCGGCTTATATATGAGCTAACCCTTTAGGGGATATATATCTGGGATTTTGTCTATAAAATATAGCAAAGCAGTTTAGTTAATGATAAAATCCCAATCGCAATGTAACTTTTTCTCTGTATGTGTTTTTACATTGCCTGTTTTTTGTGGTGCGACCACCTAAGAAATAGTTGCAACTTTATCAAAAATGCATACACTAACCGCTCTTAAATGAGTTAAAACAACAATAGGAAAAACAAATGAGTATTGAAGAACGCGTGAAAAAAATCATCGTTGAACAATTAGGTGTTAAAGAAGAAGACGTAAAACCAGAAGCTTCTTTCGTTGAAGATTTAGGTGCGGATTCTTTAGATACAGTTGAATTAGTAATGGCTTTAGAAGAAGAATTCGATATCGAAATTCCTGATGAAGAAGCTGAAAAAATCACAACTGTTCAATCTGCGATTGACTACGTTCAAAACAATCAGTAATTTTTAAGTTGGGCGATCTTTTAGGTCGCCTAATTTTTTTTTCTTTAAATTCCTTTCTAAATTACTTATCTTCAAATAAAACAAGATACATCTAAATCTTTTAAATTTCCGACCGCACTTTCCTTTATTTAATCTTTCTCAGATTTTCTTTTATTGTGTGGTTCCCCTATTTTTTGATTTAAAACAAAATTTACCCTAAAAATACTTATTATGAGTTAATTTTGGTGCTAATATTGGGTCCAAATTTTTTTCTAATTAACCATAAAATGATTCGGAGTATCTTATGGATTTTCTAATGAACCTAGGTGAAGGTAGCCAGTTTGCGATTCAGCTTGCTATTGTTCTTATCTGTTTATTTTACGGGGCAAAAAAAGGTGGTATCGCACTGGGTATGCTCGGTGGAGTAGGCTTAATTGTTCTTGTTTTTGGCTTTGGTATTGAACCAGGTAAGCCAGCTATCGATGTTATGTTAACCATCCTTGCGGTGGTGGTGACATCGGCAACATTACAAGCCAGTGGTGGTTTAGATGTCATGTTACAAATCGCGGAGAAAATGCTTCGTCGTAACCCGAAATATGTCAGTATTTTGGCACCGTTTGTAACTTGTTTCTTAACCATTTTATGTGGTACAGGTCACGTGGTTTATACCATGTTACCAATCATTTATGATATCGCGATCAAAAATGATATTCGTCCTGAACGTCCAATGGCAGCAAGTTCAATCGCTTCTCAAATGGGTATCATCGCGTCACCAGTTTCTGTAGCAGTAGTGACTTTAACCACATTCTTAGTGAATGCTAAAACCCCATTAGCAGGTTTTGATGGCTATTTAGATTTATTAAAAATTACTGTGCCTTCAACCCTTTGTGGTGTATTAGCTATCGGTATTTTCAGTTGGTTCCGTGGTAAAGATTTAGATAAAGACCCAGAATTCCAAGAGAAATTAAAAGATCCAGAATTCAAAAAGTATGTTTATGGTGATAGCACATCATTGTTAGACAAAAAATTACCACAATCTAGTTGGAATGCGATGTGGATCTTCTTTGGTGCGATTTTAGTGGTTGCTCTATTAGGTTACTTTAAAGATTTACGCCCAGCCTTTGAAAAATCAGCACCGGCACAAGTCGTTGAAATCGTTTCTGCTGATAAAGCAGTGAAAACCTTTAATGTTAAAGACGGTAAAATCGTTGCTTTAGCGAAAGACGGTACATTAGTGCTTGATGTTAAAGACAGCAAAGCAAAAGCAAAAACAGCCTACAACAACGTTGCAATTTATAACGATAAAGGTGAAGTTGCTCAAACAATTACCGCTCAAGATAACGGTGTTGTAATTACAGCTGGAGATAAAACTGAAACTATCGATAACGCTGCAATCGTATTAAAAGATACCGCGAAGAAAAAAGTGAATTTAAGCATGGTTCACGTTATTCAAATCTTCATGTTATTAGCGGGGGCATTAATTGTTATCTTTACCAAAACTGATGCAGGCAAAATCAGTAAAAATGAAATTTTCCGTTCAGGTATGATTGCATTAGTGGCTGTATTCGGGATTTCTTGGATGGCGGAAACCATGTTTACCGTTCATACACCGATGATGAAAGCAGCACTTGGGGATGTGGTAAAAGCACATCCATGGACTTACGCGGTAATGTTGTTATTAATCTCTAAATTCGTAAACTCACAAGCGGCAGCATTGGTTGCATTCGTTCCACTAGCTTTAGGTATCGGTGTTGACCCTGCTATTATCTTAGCCTTTGCTTCAGCTTGTTACGGTTACTACATTTTACCAACTTATCCGAGTGATCTTGCAGCAATCCAATTCGACCGTTCAGGCACAACCCACATTGGTAAGTTTGTAATTAACCACAGCTTTATTTTACCGGGCTTAATCGGTGTAATCACTTCATGTATCTTTGGTTACATTTTCACAAGCTTGTTTGGTTATCTATAATTAACTGCTGATAAAAGAAAAGGCTATTCGTTTGAATAGCCTTTTTTGTTACGCTTCCCAGCGTTTAAAAATGAGCGAGGTATTGACTCCTCCAAAAGCAAAGTTATTGTTCATCACGTAGTTTGTTTGAATTTGTCGTCCATCACCTTGAATATAGTCTAATTTGCCACAGCGTTCGTCAATATTATCTAAATTAATGGTTGGGGCAAACCAGCCATCACGCATCATTTCAATTGAAAACCACGATTCTAATGCGCCACAAGCACCTAGGGTATGTCCTAGATAGCTTTTTTGTGAGCTAAGTGGTACTTTTCCAAACACAGCTTCCGTTGCGAGTGTTTCTGCGATGTCGCCTTGTTCGGTGGCCGTGCCATGGCCATTTACATAGCCCACTTGTTCTGGAGATAGCTGTGCATCTTTTAAGGCTAGCTCCATACAGCGCTGCATAGTATCTTTTTGTGGACGAGTTACATGAGCACCATCACTATTGGCACCATAGCCAACAATTTCTGCAATGATATTGGCACCACGAGAAAGCGCATGTTCCAGCTCTTCTAATACAAAAATACCAGCACCTTCACCAATTACTAATCCATCACGATCTTTATCATAAGGACGAGGAGTTTGTTTAGGGTGAGCATTATTTCTACTTGCAGCATAAAGAGAGTCAAATACATAAACTTCAGATGGACAAAATTCTTCTGCTCCGCCAGCAAGCATCATCGGGATTAAACCATGTTTAATTGATTCATAAGCATAGCCAATACCTTGGCTGCCGGAAGAACAAGCACTAGACGTAGGAATGATTCGGCCAGTTAGACCAAAGAAAATACCAATATTTGCTGCCGTGGTATGAGGCATCATACGCACATAGGTATTGGCATTAAAACCATCCGATTTTCCTGTCATGAGGAGTTCTGCCGCATCTCTGACATCATTTGTTGAGCCAGTGGAAGAACCACAGGCTACGCCCATTATTCCTTCTTTTAAATAAGGCAAAATAACCCCATTTTCATCTAATAGATTAGCATTTGCTAAGGCGAGTTCAGCAGCTTCAACGGCAAATTGAGAGACACGACCTAAGCTGCGAAGTTGTTTTCGATTCCAATGGGCTGGCGGGGTGTAATTATGGATTTCAGCGCCGAGATTTGCTCCTAACTCAGGATAACGTTCAGCCCATTCAGTTTTCGCTTGAACTGCATTTTGTTTGCGTTGAAAGGCGGCTTTTACGTCTTTCCATGTTTTTCCAAAGGCCGTGACTGCGCCAATACCTGTAATGACAACTCGTTTCATTTTTTTGTCTCGATTATTTATTATTAGATTAGTACAAAAAATTTTTGTACTGCAAATGTTTTAGCAAAGCCCACCATTAACAGCAATAACTTGGCGAGTAATATAAGCGGCTTTTTCATCCATCAGAAAATCTACGGCATGCGCGACTTCTTCAGGGCTTCCCATTCTTGCAACTGGAATCATTTTTAAAATTTCATCAATCGGAAGATTTTCATCTAATATATCCGTATCGATGAGACCTGGAGCCACACAGTTTACTGTGATTTTACGTTTAGCGAGTTCGACGGCGAGTGCTTTTGCTGCACCAATAATACCGGCCTTAGAGGCGCTATAGTTAACTTGGCCTCGGTTGCCAATTAGTCCAGATACAGATGTGATACAAACGATTCGACCCGCTTTACGGCGTCGGATCATTGGCATCATAATAGGATGGAGAACATTATAAAATCCATCTAAATTCGTGCGTAAAACAACATCCCAATCTTCATCAGTCAGCGCAGGGAATGCATTATCTCGTGTTAATCCGGCATTGAGCACAACGCCATAATAAGCACCGTGAGATTCAACATCAGCAAGTAGTTTTTCTGCGGTTTCGTATCGATGACTGACATCAAACTGTAATACACGAGCTTGACGACCTAATTCTCGAATTGATTGTGCGACCTCTTCAGCTTCTTCAATACGACAGCGGCAATGAACCACAATATCAAAACCTGATTGTGCAAGGCGTAAGGCGATGGCTTTGCCGATACCTCGGCTTGAGCCTGTAACTAAAATGCTTTCATTCATTTTTTATTCCTGTGATACTTGTGGTCTGAAAACGTTTAATGCACCTTCCACTAAAGGTTGCTGATTAGAAAGATCGATTAACGTACAGTCAAAAACACCAAATCCCGTTGCGTCTTCAATAGAACGTTTAATTTGAATTTGTAATAAGCTTCCTACGGAAATATCTTGACGATGTAATGTCAGTTTTCTTGAGCCGATCCAATAGCCTAATCCAATAGGTTGACCTGCTTTTACACATTTACATCCCGCCCACGCTGCTACGCCTTGAGCTAAGATTTCAGCGCCCATATAAGTAGCCAATTTACCGTCTTTTAAGAGCAGACAGTCTGGCTTTACGGTCATCTCTGCGATCAAATAATCTTCGCCAAATTCAGTGATTTTATCTAGCATGACCATTTCCCCACTATGAGGGATTAATGGTGAAATATCAGTAATAGGACAGGTTAAATCAATCATTCACTTCCCCTAAAATAAGTACTGAATTATTACCACCAAAAGCGAAAGAGCTACTTGCACCAATGCGTCTTTCGGATTTCCAAGAACTCATGTGATCAGTAATGGCAATTGGTGGCATTTTTTCATCGGCTTGTTTATCCCATAATTGTGCAGGAAGTTTACCTGTTGGATTAAAAGTGCGGTCAATCATCCCCCATAAAATAGCCGCCTCAATAGCACCTGCTGCGCCTAGCGTGTGTCCTGTATAAGGTTTTGTTGTTGTGCAAGGCGTATCGTGACCAAAAATATGGCGAATTGCTAAGGCTTCCATCTGATCATTATGGATGGTGCCGGTGCCATGTAAATTAACCCAATTAATGGCTTCTGGAGCTAGTTGTGCCGAGTTTAATGCAGCTTGGAAGGCTTTAATCGCACCCTCGCCTTCAGGGTGTGGTGATGACATATGATAGGCATCACTGCTGGCCCCATAGCCTAATAGCGCCACATTATGATCATCTAATTTTTCTTTGCTCATCACAAATACAGCGGAACCCTCACCTAGATTGATACCTTGGCGATTAGCTGAAAAAGGATTGGTTTGTTCAGCAGATAAAACAGAGAGAGAGTTAAAGCCAACTAAGGTTAATAGCGATAAAGTATCGACACCGCCGCAAATTACTGCATCGCACAAGTTCGCATTCAATAGACGAGCTGCACTAATTAATGCTTTCGAACCTGATGTACAGGCAGTTGAAATGCCATATATAAGATTGGTTAAGCCATATTGATGGGCAATAAAATCAGCCGGAGCAGAAAAATATTGTTGTTGTTGATTAAATTCAGCACCAGACCAATCCTCATGTTCTGCAGCATATTTAAATACAGGTAAATTTTCATCTACACCTGTGGTAGATGTACCGATAACTACTGCAATACGATGGCGACCAAAACGTGAGATAGCTTTCTGAATGGTTGGTTCAATTTGTTCTAAGCTGTGCCAGAGTAATTGATTGTTTCGGCTGTGATGTTTTTTTGGTAAATCAGCTGGAAATGCCCGCAAGGATGTGTTGACTTCACCCAGAGTATTACATTTACCCTGCAAGCCATTTTCTTGGAAATGTTTGTTAGAAAAAGTCAGTGGCGAGTCACTACCTTCCAATAAAGTTTGAACATGTTGAGATAGACTATCGCCAATGCTACTCAAAATGCCTGGTTGAGAAAGAAATAATTGCACAGAGATTCCTAATTGTTAAGTTCTTCAATTTGCCAACGACTGCCATCTGCTAGCTGAATAAAATATTGATTTGATTGTTTGCGAACGTTCCATAAAAAACGACCATTCTGTTGGTAAATCACCGTATTTTGTTGATGCGATACATCCACATTCATTAATGTTAAGTGTTTTGCATCGGGTTGTTGTTCTATAAATGCAGTTGCCAGCGCTAAGAACAAGCCTTGTGCTTGTTTATTCGGCATCACAAAGCCGTCATTTTTCCAGCCTTGTTTCGTTAATAATAATCGAGCAATGGGTGAACCTAGAGGATCGGTTTGAACCCATCGCCATTGCTCAGGCTGGAACTGAACAGTCAATAAGCTTGCCTGTTTAACTTGCTGTTCTGTAAGTTGCTCTACTTTAAAGGTTCGGCTTTCTGTTTTTACTTCTGGTAAAGTTTCAATGTTGGGTAAAGTTGCGCAAGCTGCCAGTAATGTTAATGCCCATAATAAAAGGTATTTTTTTATCATAAAGTGCGGTCATTTTTATGCGTTTTTTAGCGCATGAGTTTTAAGGTGATTAAAAGGGTTATTATAACACCAATACTGACACTTATACCAAATGTTGCCACTGCTGGTGTGGAGCTAATGGCGAGCAGTAAAAATGAGATTAATGTGGTACAGGCAGCTAATGTCAGTGTAATGCGTTTATGAGATGATTCTTCGTGTACGGTTTTCATATAAACGGCGTAGTCAATACCAATGGCTGAAACCAGTAATAATCCAAACATCGAAAATAAACCAATAGGCAAGCCTATCCAACCGAAAATAGCAACCGTTCCTGCGATTGCTATACAAGGAATGAACAAAATTCGAATACTTGTTTTGGTTTCAAATACTTTCCATAAAAGCAATCCAGCGATAACAAAAGAAATGATTTTTAGCCAGGCAGCTTGCTCTTTTGCTTCTTTAAAAGCTTGATTTAAATAAGCGCGTTTATCTTGCCAGAAAATATCTTGATTATTTGCTAATGCTTGCATTGTTGCACTATCTGCTTGAGATATTTTTATGATACTCGCCACTTGGTTAGGGGCTAATTCACCTAAATAAAGCATCTTCCACGCTTGTCCAAGTTGCGTATTAAGCGCTTCAGATAAGGTCAATGGCTTACGTTGAGAAAGTGCGGTCAAATTTTGCTGAATTTTTTCAGTTGGCACACCAATATCATTTAAAACAGCATAATCATCAGCAGAGATGTGTTGAAGGTGTTCTGCGAATTGCTTCTGTTCTGTGAGGGGCAAAATCCACTGACTTAATGATTTAAATGTGATGTTACGTTGAGCTAATTGCTTGCTTAACTTCGCATCTTTTTCAAGTAATAACGCCTCATTTTCAGCCGTCAATAAAAAATATTGGCTTCCTAAATCAACCCCAGTGAGTTCACCGATAGTTTTGGCTTCATTTAGCATAGATTGAGGCATAGATACCCATTGTCGGATATCGTCATGCCATGAGGATTTAATACCGCCTCCTAAAACTAAAAGAGAGATAATAAGGAGTATACCTTTATTAAAGCGTTTGTTTGCAAAGGTATTTAATCCTTTTTGTATGAGATTAAATGTTCTTCTTTCGGATAATAATGTGGTTGGCTGATACCGATAAAATAAATAAGGCAAGAATAACTGTGTCGCAAGTAACGCAGTAATCAAAGATACAGCGGAAAAAAGAGCGGTTTGCTGCAAAATAGGCAAATGGGTAAAGGCAAGTAGTCCATACCCGAGTAAGGTAACTAACAAGCTGATGAAAAAGGTAAAACGCAATTTTTGCATTGTAAGAAGTGGCAACCATTTTCGGTCAAAAAGAGATCCTGCAAGCCAGTGAAGAGGGAAGTCAATTAATACACCGACGAGACTGGTCCCAATAACAAGGGTAAGAATATGAATTTGACCAAATCCCCACACGGTTGCAACGACACCTGAAAGCATTCCAATTAGAATCGGCAAAAATAGCCATAAAATACGAGGAGTACGAAAGACAATCAGTAATAATAATAACGTTAAACTCACGCCGAGTACGCTCATTAATGTGCTTTCTTTTTCGGCTTTTTGTTTTGCATCAGCGGCAAACAATGCACTACCTGTAATTTTAAATTGTGCACCAGATTGAGTGAGATATTGGCGATTTTCCGTTAGAAGTGCGGTTAAATTTTCTGATGGATTGATGAAATCATTTTGTTGTAGTTCAGCACGTAATAAAACCCAAGTCATATTACCTTGGTTGACAGTGAGCATGCCATTTTCGGCGTGCCATTGTACATTACCTTGTTGTGTTTGCTGGGCAAAACGTCCAAAACCAAGCCAATCTTGTTCTAGTGAGAGTAAATTATTTCGCTTAAATGGGTTAACGATGTCCTCTGCATATTGCTGAAAATAGCCTTTAGGATCATTAATCAACTGTTCACGAATGGCTTGTGGCAAAGTGGCAAATGCGACAAGCTGAATATCTTGTTGTAGCTCTGTAAGATTAGGCTGAATGCGATCGGTAATATGAGAGAAAAGTTTGCTACTACGCCACGTTTGCGCAATATGGTCTGTCAGCTGAAAAGCCTGTTTTTCATCAGTATGTCCGATAAGTGCAATAATCTGGCTATTTAACTGTTTTTCTTGTTGTTGATCAGCGAGAACTTGAACATCCGCCCATTCTTGTTGAGAGGGAAGTAATGTGTGTAAATCTGTTTGTAGCCAATTTCCTTGTTTGACAAAATAGCCAAACAAGAGGGAAACAAATAAGATAAACACAGCATATAACAAGGAAAGTGCGGTTGTTTTTTTCATCTTTTTACAATCGTTTATTCCAGTGCTGAACGGGCAAACTGACTTAATGGTTGATTAAGCTGGATTTGCTTAAATTCAATTTGTGTGTGATCGCCTTGTTTTTCATTTAAGGTTAACTTTTTCACAGTTTGATCGCCTGAAATTTCAATAGTTGTGAAGATTTGCTGCATTAATAATGAATTAGGCGTTAAGGTCAGTTGCCATTGGTTAGCGTTACCGGATAATGCAAAATCAAATTGAGATTTGAGTCCATTAATATTGCCGGATAACAACCCTAAAAAGAGACCAATTTGCTCGTTTTGCCCAACATTACCGCTATTCACCCACTGAGTTCCATTCCATTGTTGAATCCCCTTAGGTGTCACTCTTAAGTTGTTATTAAACGGTTTCTCAAGCTGCCATAATAGCCCTTTTTGAGCTAACAAAGCGAATTGACCTTGCATTTCAATTGGCTTGTTTAATGCCTTTAAATAGCGATGTTGGATAAAGTTTCCTTGAACGCTTTGAGGTTGCTGGAGTTGTTTCACCAAATCAGCTTCAGAAAAAGCGAAGCTCACGCTGCTTAGGAACAAACCTAAGATGAAGATCATCAATCGCATTATTATTCCCCTTCAGATACAAAAGTAGGATGAGTTTTAACCGCACTTTGCCAACATGGTGGCGTTTGTAATTGCATTTCGCGTGTTTGCATACTAACGGCTACTTGGGTGGTACTTGCCGTGGTTAATTTTTGATTGGTTTTAGCATCAAAAATAACATAATCAATGCGCAAGCAAGTTTCATATTCGACTACTTTTAATTCAATTCGGATTTTTTGACGAAATAATGCAGGGTTAACATATTTAATGTTAAGTTGAACGATTGGCCAACCAAACCCTTGTTTCTTCATAACGTCATAGGTATAGCCAATTTCCTCTAGAAATTGACAACGTGCCATCTCAAGGTATTTAACGTAATGCCCATGCCACATAATGTCCATAGAGTCGACATCAAAGAATTGCACTTCGAATTCAGAATTATGACGGCAAAAAACATGTTTTTTCATTTTTTATCATTCCAAAAGTTATAAAAATTAAACCAAAGTAAAGGATTTTCTGTACATTCTTTGGCAAGTAAGTCCGCATATTGTTGCATGACCTGTTTAATATTTTCTTCTCGTGCTTTGCCTCGTCCGCTGATTGGCGCAGAGAAACGGCGCAATTTCATTCGATATTGTCCTTTTTCTTTAAGGCAAAAAATTGTATTTAAAGGCGCTTTTAAAATGCTTGCAAGTAGCCACGCACCTTGAGGAAATTCAGCAGAATGACCAAGAAAATTGACCGATTGTGTTTTATCTCCACGGATAGGCACACGATCTGCTGCAATCGCAATCCATTCACCTCGTTCTAAGCGTTGAGAAAGCTCTAACATTTTTTGTGCATCTAAATCTTCAACTTGAATAAGGGGTAAGGCATCTGCACCGGCTTCAACTAATGCTTTGTTAAAAGCTTCAGCATTTTTGCTATGTACTAATACATTCAAATGAAAGTTTTTATGTTGCCCGCTATCGACTAATGCTCGACAAATCTCGATGTTACCAAAATGCGAGCAAACAAGAATCTGACCTCGTCCCTCTTGATCGAGATCGCCATAGAGATTATCTGCATCATCGATGATTAAATCCGTGTAATGGATTTTCCGTTGCCAAACTGCAAAATTATCGCAAATAATTTCCCCAAAAAAGAGAAACTGACGAAATACAGAAAATGAGGGCAAATGACAATGTGGAAATTGCAGTTTGAGACGATGTTGGTAAGTTTTAATATTATTTCGCGCTTCTTTTGCTGTGAGATAAAAATAACAAACCACCACAAATGTGGCGATTTTAATTAACCATAAGGGGCAATATTTCACGATTAATCGCGTGAGATTTAAGAAGAACGCATTTCCTCGCTCTGACTGTTTCGCCCAATGTTGGCTATTCTCATTTGATGGATTCATAGCGGCTTTCCAGTTAATAAGCGTTTTAACATCCCAAAAAATAAATACATGTGCATTTTACTGATTAACACATTGTCTTTCCACGCATTGAAATGTGATACACCATTTTTATCATAGGAAACAGGAGTATCAACCCAAATTAGCGGTATTTGGTACCAGTGAGCCTTGATGAGAATTTCGATATCAAAATCCATACGGTTTCCAACATGTTCATTATCGAGAATGTCAATGGTGCGATTTAATGGATACAAGCGAAAACCACACATGCCATCTTTAATATCGAGAGAAAGTGTATGAATGGCATTCCAAAAATCCGTAATTTTGCGTCCATAAAGTCGGGATTTAGGCGCATCATCACCATATATAGGTCTACCACAAATAAGTGCGGTCGGATTTTCGAGCATTTTTTGCTGCATTGAAAGGGCATCAATCAGATTGTGCTGGCCATCAGCATCCACTTGCAAGGCATGAGTGAACCCTTGCTCAAACGCTAACCTAAAACCTACTTTCATCGCGCCACCTTTACCTTGATTTTGTGGGCAATAATGAATATGTAGATTGTCTTTTTCTGAAAGAGAAGCCAATGCTTTTTTATGCTGTTCAGATGAGCCATCATCAACCACTAATACAGGTAAACTCAGCTTATGTAATTGGTTAATGACATCGCCAATTTTGTTGGAGTGATTGTAGTGCGGGATGATAGCAATAAGTTTAGGTTCCATCATAGCAAGTTAAAATTGTTCTTCTTTCTCATGTAAAAATATGGCATCAAAATCCGCTCGGCTAATCTTGAATTGGCTATTACGTGGCAATTTGTTAGTAAATCGCCAAAAACGTGGTAACCCTGAATGCTCCTGGGTTTTACTTAAATGGAGACGAAGTTGTTTTAATAACTCAGCCCGTCCTTTTTGTAGATAAAAGGAAATGCCTTCTTCCTTCAATTCAACCCATGCTGCAGGACGTAAATGATTAGGGTGTTGTGCAACATAGCAATCTCGAATATAAGGATGTTTCAGTAGATCTTGTTCAATTCGAACTAAAGAAATACGTTTATCTCCAAATTTAACGATACGATCAATGCGTCCTAATAAGTTAAATTGATTACCGATGATTTCAACACCATCAGCCGTTTGTTCACGTTGATCAAGCCAAGGTGATTCAACCCATAATGCATTTTCTTCATTGATCCCGATTTTAGTTACAGGTGTAGGCGTCCAAAGTCCGGCTTGTTCACGAAATGCAATGACGCCCGTTTCTGTACTGCCATAGCCTTCAATGGTTTTAGTTTTAAGCTTGGTGCGCATTGCCGTTGCGGTTTCTTCTGGCAGCATCCCACCAGAAGACAGAATCCCTAAAATACGACATTGATGAAGTTGAGGCTCATCTAAATTTAAATGGGTCAGCAATGCTGGGCTACTAACCCAAATAGATTGTTTTGCAATAAGGCTCTCTGCAATCATATATTCTGGATAAGGGAGCTGTTTGCGACCAATTGACCAGCCCATTGTCAGCGGTAACATGACTCGATAGGATAAACCATAGTGATGCTGTGCAGAAACGCTTGAGACAATATGGATGTCATTTCCTTCTGGGAAAGGCAGTGACTGACTGATTGCTTCAGATTCTAACCACATTTTTTCAGCTGTTTTCACCATGATTTTAGGCTGACCACTACTTCCTGATGTTTTTAGCCAAATTTCGGTTTGACAATGTTTATCAATGAAGAAATCCTTTTTATCAACAATTTGTGAAATGCCGTAGGTGTTGAATTTATTGTCATCAAATAACATATCAGCATTATCACGAATCCATTCTTGATTTTCATCTAGAAGGTTAGGTGGGAGTAAAATTCGTGTTTTAGCATCAAAACAAGCAAGCATTGCGCAGGCATAGTTTGCGGCATCCTCAAACCAAAATGCTGCACTTTGAATATTATCTTGTTGGAGTTGTTGGCTGATTTGTTGACAACGATAAGTAAAATCTTGCCAGCGCCATTCTGGATTTAATGCAATAAGTGAGTTAGGTTGATGTTTATTCATAGTGATTCCGTTTTACACGTTGACGAATGAGCCATTCAATACTCATAACTAGACCCATAATAATGTAAGAAATAACCCCAGTATAAATTGCCCAATATTCTAATAAGTTAAATGCAATAAAGAGAGTTGAAAGCAAAATATTTAAACAAAATACACCACACCATACTTGGGTTACTCGGCGAGTATATTGAATAGCTTGAGCATTGAGATTAGGCGTTTGTAAACGTGCTAATCTTTCAACAAATGATTGAGATTGGAATAGACTTCCGCCAAATAACACTAACATAATGCCATTCATTAAAATAGGATACCAATACATCATGTCGAGTGAACGTTGCCACCCCACAAGGAATAATAGGGCGGCCATGCTCAATGCAAAAATTCTTTGTCCCTTATTTGGGTGTATTAGGCTTTTAATCAACCATAATAAACTCATTACATAAGGTAACGTATGCAAGAGTTGTTCTACTTGAAAGAAAAGCCAAATAATCGGATAAGCGATGGCTGTTAGCGCAAGCAATATATTAACAATCAGTAGGGTGATCTTCATGCTCTATGATGGCTAATCCAGTACAGCAAGTTTCATTATTGGCAAGTAATTGAAATGCCATTCTATTTTTTGATGAATCCCATTTTAATTGAATATCAAAGCGATCATTCGGTCGTAAGAATGTTTGATACTTCAGTTTATCGAATGAACGGATAATGACTTCTTTACCAAAAAACGCCTTTATTTTTTCCGAAATCCATTGTAATTCAATGACGCCAGGAACTAATGGGAATTCAGCGAAGTGATCTTTGAGATACACTAAATCAAGCGGCACAATACCGGTTGAGATTTGTGAATTTTCATTTTTGCTTTGTTCAAGCCAAATCGCATCCTTACAGGTTTCTAAACAAGTGCGATTAAATTCCAGCTTATTTATTTTTGACTGACTATTACGTGGTAATTGATAAGTGAATCGCCAAAAACGAGGGATAGCCGCTTTTTCTTGTGAATGCTCTAAGAAAAGTTTTAGCTTATGAATAAGCGCTCTTCGCCCTTTCTCTCTAAAAAATTGAATGCCTTGTTCAGTTAATCCAATCCAGGCAGCAAGACGAGATTTCTCAGGATGTTGAGCAATATAACAATCTTCAATAAATTCGTGTTTATTCAATGCCGTTTCTACACCTAGTAAGGAAATTCGTTTATCACCTATTTTGACAATGCGATCCGCTCGTCCTAATAAACGGAAACCATTTTCTTCAAACTCAACCACATCTGCGGTTTGTTCGCGTTTGGCAAGCCAAACACCTTCAATCCATAACTCGCCTTGCTCATTGCTGCCAAGCTGGCTATTAGGTAATTGTCGCCAAAGGGAAATATCATCCCGAATAGCAATTGGGCCTGTCTCAGTACTGCCATAAATTTCGATAACAGGATGGTGAATTTTTGCTCTAATTTGCTCAGATAGCTCTTCAGTTAATGCGCCGCCAGAAGAAATAATACCCACAATATTTTCAGCAATTTTCATTTGCTGCCAGTCTATGCCAGAAAGCATCGCTGGACTGCTTACAATAACTGCCGATTGTGATTTATTGGCTTCTTGCATGATGCATTCAGGGTAGAAAAGTTGTTTTCGACCAATTTGCCAGCCGTTAACCAGTGACATCATAATATGCACGGTTAAGCCGTAAATATGCTGAATACTCACTGTGCTAATTGCCGTAATGTTATTTTCTGCAGGAAATGGTAAACCTTTGGCTAATACTTCTCCGCCTAACCACATTTGTTCTGCTGTTTTAATGATGGTTTTGGCTTCACCTGTGCTGCCTGATGTTTTCAACCAGATTTCAGTTTGGTTACTAAAGTCAAAGAGCAGTCGATTTTTAGCCACTTTTTGCCAATCTTGTGTGATGCCAAATTGAGAGATTAGCTCGCATTTTTCGAGTTCAATATCACGATCAGTGAGCCAAAGTTCAGAATGCTCATTTGCCCACTGAACACTTTCTTCAGTGAAATTAGGTGGAAAAAGAACACGAACATTAGCATGCCAAGCACCTAGCAGTAGGCATGCTAATGTTGCACCATCTTCTAGCCATACTGTAACGGAACGAAGTTGACGCTGTTGCAATTCAGCTGAAATTTGAAATGCTCGACACTCAAAATCAGCATAGTGCCAACTTGGGTGATGAGCAATAAGAGAAGTTGGTAAGTAAGGTGTCATTATTGTGCGTTTTGACTAAGTTTTAGAACCGCCTGAACCACATCATCTACAGTACGCACATTGCGGAAATCTTCCGCTTGAAGTTTATGCCCTGTTTTACGTTTAATATGATCGATTAAGTCGATAGCATCGATACTATCGATCTCTAAATCTTCATAAAGATTGGTTTCCGGCTTAATTCTTTCTGGTTCAATCTCAAATAAAGATTCCAGAGCTTCCGTTAATAAATCTCTGATTTCCTGTTCAGTCATGAATTATGCCTCACCTTTTTGTGTACGAATAAAGTGAGCAAGTGTTGCTACGCTTTCAAAGTGATCTCTTAATTGAGTTTGTTCACCGTCTAATTGTAGACCAAATGTTTTTTGAACAGCTAAGCCTAATTCTAAGGCATCAACTGAATCTAAACCTAGCCCTTCAGATGAAAAAAGAGGCATGTCAGTTTCAATATCGTCGATACTGATGTCTTCTAATGCCAGGCTATCAATGATAAGTTGTTTTAATTGTTGTTCAAGTTGCATTATTGCGATCCTTTTTGTGAGGTTTGAGAATTAAAATAATCTTCTAAATATTTCGTTAAACGGCGAGATGCCATCGGGATAGATTGATTTTCTATCCACTCTTGCGGATCGATATCATCGCCAACGGATAATTCATAATGAATTTGTTTGTCAGGTATTTTATACCATGGATGACCTTTTTTTAGGCTTAATGGATTCATCTTGATGGTGATGGGGGTAATGACTTTTGCACTACGTAACCCAATTGAAACAGCACCACGATTTAATTTGACGATGCCATCCCAGCCAGTTCTTGTTCCTTCTGGAAACAATAAGAGACTCTCTTGTTGCAATACACGCTCACAATGATCTAAGAGTTCTAGAGACTCGGTATTAGGGATAAAACCACAAGCAAGGATCTGATTTCTCATCGTGGGATTGTGTAAAAGATCTTTTTTCACAATACAGTTAAGTGAAGGGGCTTTACTGAGAATCAGTACCACATCAAGTAAGGATGGGTGATTGACCACAACTAATTGGCCAGGACGTCCCAATTTTTCAAACCCGTGGTAAGTCACTTTTAAGGCACCCGCACAAGACAGGTAGCGAATAAAATAGTACCAGATTCCGCCGACAAAATGACGAATTTTTAGCTGTGTAGATAAATTAGCTTGCTTTCCTTTTTTAGCAAAAGGAAGTAAAACGAGTTGTAATAATGTGCCTGCTACTGCCCAAAATAAAAATGCAATGGCGGTAGCCAGCCAACGTTTAAGGAAATCTAATTTTTCAGCCATAGCCAAGTTCCATTTGAACTACTTGGTGTGTGCCAGGCACGACTCTCAAGATATTGCTGAGAAACCCAAGTTAGTGCATTATCGGTAACATCATGATTAAAAGGGGAATCTGTAAGTGTTAATTGATATTGCTCTCCTTTAGTGACAACTAAAGCCAAAGCATAACCTAAAGGTGTACGAATGACAGGTTGAGCATTGTATTTTGCTTCAAGCGGCGATTCAGCGATAACAACAAGCACTTTTTCATGCCCTTCATTAAGCAATAATGTCGCTTCTAATAGTGCGGTTTCAAGGTTGTCCACTCGAGCCATAATCGACGTGGTCTCTGATTTAACTTGACGTAATTCAGACCATTGTCCAATTAATGCATTATGAACTGATAGGCTAAAAGAGGTGGGAGAAACATCCCCCTCTTTTAATAACGAATGCCACAACGCAAAATTACGATTCATTTCACTGTTTGATGAGGCATAAACCACAGGCATATCTGCATTTTCTCCTACCAAATCCCACGCGGCCTCAAAAAACAGACGGGCTGAGTCACTTAAACGACGGCGTTTTAGTGGAGGTAAAAAGGCTAATTTAGGTGCAAAGTCTTCAAATGTTTCACTTTGGTTTCGTAAATAAGCATAGCCTTGTTTCCAATCATCTGCGGTTAGCGATTTATTGCAAACAATATTCCACCCTTGAAGTGAGAAAGAGAAATTACAGATTTCGGTCATGTTATATTGTTAAAAATTAATTGTTTTTGAATAATTCATTAATCATTAAATCTGTTTGGCCTTGCAAACCAACTTGTTTTACACGATCAGCTTCATCACCACGATGTTTATAAGAAACAGAGCCAAGAGAAAGTTTATTTGAATCTCTTAAATCTAATCTTGCTCTTGCAATAATTTTAGAGTTACCTTTTACGCTAAAGTGTAAAATATGGCTGCAGCCTTCATCTTTTTTAACAAGTCTTGCTGCGATATGTTTTTGTTTTAAACTTTTCGTTAAAGCCTCTACAATTTCATCTGGCGCTTTACGAATAGATCCTTTCAAGCATACCTCTTTGATATTTTTAGCTTCTACTGGTTTTACATCATTAACACCTGATGAACAAGCTGAAAGAACAAATGAGCCAAATAAAACTGAGGAAAGTAATAGTTTTTTCATGGGTTGGTACCTTAAGTTATAAATAAAAAATTTTTAAGATTTTACACTACTTCTATTCACAATAAAATAGTCATAGATAGGTTAAAATTTGATATATTACTCATCTCTATGTTATAAAGAGAAATATTTATTTCATTCAAATCAAAAGGAGTCAAAATGAAATTAGTATCTAAATTAAGTATTGTTGCTGCGGCTATGCTTATGGCTGCTTGTGCGCCAAGAGATACAACGCATTACTATTCTATTCAGGATGCGTTAAATTCCCCTGAAGCAAAAGAAATCGTTGATCCATCGGTTAAGCTTTACTTTGGTAAATCTGCACCAGGTAAAGTAGTTAAAGCTGGTGTGGTGAGCAATAAGAAAACAAATGCAGCAAATAAAACAGATGAAAAATCTTGCCAGTGGGCATTCCTTTCTACGGTAAAACAATTCCAAGATAGAGCAAAATCACAGGGTGCGAGCAAAGTGGGTAATATCGTCAGTTATTACAAAAAACACACGTTCCAAAGCTCAACTCAATATGAATGCCATGCAGGTAACTTAATGAGTGGTGTGGCATTAAAAGGCGACATTGTTAAGTAATTGCTTATTAAATAACACCTTAGTTGATATCAATTAAGGTGTTATTTTTTTGATTTGAGAAAGAAAATCTAAGTTTTCAGACATTGAATTCTCAAGAGATAAGAGATCAAGTTTTCTTTCCGAATTTTCCCCGTTTTTAGAAATAAGCCAAAACACAGCCCCTTCAGTTTGCTCAGAATGTTCACTTTTTTCTAAAGTCCAACCGATTAATGCGGATGATATTTCATTATTCTCAAGATCCAATAAGGCGAGTTTTAGTGGTTGCCAAATGGTTTGGTGATTAATCGCTAAAAATACAGAGTTGGCTGAGGTTTGCAAGGTTTGAGTCAGTTGAAATGTCGCTGCGTTATTAATATTTGCCATAAAATCTAAAGGGCTAGGCAAATTTTGTTCCATCAGTTGATGAAACATTTTATCGAACTTGCTCGGCGAATTAAAAAGCGATCCTAAATAAATTCCTGTATTTTCATTAATATAGGATTTTAATGGTATCGCACCAAGCAAAGCAAGTTGAGTGAAACGGCTTAAACGACGAGCATCAAGACCTTGCTCTTTGAGTCGCAGGCGTAATGTTTTATCATCCACGCCATTGGCAATGAACTGGTTAGTTTGTTTTATATAAAATGTCATTCACCCACCTTTAAAAACCATGCAATATTGCTACCGCCAAAACCTAAAAAATAATTTAAAAAGTGACCGCACTTCACATCAGTTTTTTGTAGGTGTTCAATTAAAAATGCGGTTTCTAATGCACCACTGGCACCAAGCGTATGTCCCATATAGGGTTTAACTAAAATGGTTTCGGTATTTGGGAAGAGTTCCTGTAAAACAGATTGTTCTATCTCATCGCTATTACCACCTACACCATGCACTTTAACGCCTTGAATGTTTTCTATTTTTAGATTTGCTCGAGCTAAACAGTTGGTAAGTAACTGACGTAATGCCGTTTCGCTACTGTTTGTCAGATTTTTATTATCTGTGATCGTCGTTATCCCAAATATTTCACATGGGAATGACTTGTTTTTTTCTGTTGATAATGCCACACTCCCAACACCTTCACCTAATATAATGCCCGTAGGATTAATAAAAGGCTGATATTCATTGGCTTGTGATAATAGGTTCATTGATTGGAAATGTTCAAAGGTAAGACGATTAAACATCTCAAAACCAACTACTAACACCTTTTTATACATGCCAGCTTTCAGCATTTTGTATGCATAACCAATGGCTTGTGCCGAAGAGGTACAAGACGTGGCAAAACTAAATACTTCTGTTTGGTAACGACTCCCTAAATCCTCGGCGATGGCAGTAAGGTTATATTCTTTCGGTAATGCTTGATGATGAGCTACACGCGTTTCACAGTCGCTAATCATATAAGCGGTAGAGCCAAGTAGAATGGGGATATTTTTTAGCTCAGATTTATCCCAACCGGCACGTTGTAAAGTGCGGTCAATTTCGAGGTCAATATAGTGATAGAGCAGCTCTAATGACAACAACGGTTCCTTAAATGCGTTGAAATAAGGAAAGCTAAGCGATTGGCCTAACATATTGGAAGTTCGTCGGCCAAGCTTTTCAGCAAATCGAGCAGAAACAGCGTTGAGATAAACGTTCATTAGATTTTACTATGCTGTTCGCGGATAAACGCTGCAAGATCACGTACGTTCATCATATGTTTACGCACCATGCGATCACCCTGTAAACGCACACCAAAATGAGCCTGTAGCGCTACAACAACTTGCAAGGCATCTAATGAATCTAATTGAATACGGCTTTGTTCGCCAAATAGCCATTCATCATCACGAATTTCGGCAGGATCAAATTCATCTTTTTCCGTTTCTTGAACGATGAGTTTTTTGAGTTCCAGCTCAAGTGCCGGCGCTTCCAGTGTAAAAGTATAAGCCATTAGAATCTCGCTTGTTTAGTTAATTGTCGTTGATAAATGAAAGTCGCTAAAAGTAATGTGATTGCCCCAAATCCACTTAATAAATAGAGCGGTTGTTGTATTTGGTTAAGGTGATAGTGATTTAATAATAAATTTTGGAAACCACTTAATGCCCAGCCCATAGGCGAAAATTGTGAAATAGTTTGCATGATTTCTGGCATAACATAAACAGGCACCATAATACCACCAATGGCTGCCATGATAATGATGCCGCCTCCGCCTAACACGACCGCATGCTCAGTGGTTCTCGCTACTACACTAATTAACAAACCATATCCTAGTGCAGCAAGGCTTACCGCACTGGATAATACGATGTAAGGTAACCAGCTCCCAGAGAGTGTAAATGCGGGCATATCAAGTGCTGGGAGAACAAAATAACCGAGTGCTACCATACCAACAAATTGTAATTGGTTAATCAAAAAATAAGGAATTAATTTGGCAATAATCAAACTCAATGCAGAGGCCCGCGCCATGCGTAAACGGGTTAGCGTATTGGTTTGACGCTCCATTGCCATCACGTTAGATAGAGGAATCATAATAAAGAACATGCCAAAAATCAGCCAAGCTGGTACACTATGTTGCACGGAGCTTGGTTTGCTCACTTCCTTTCCATGACGATTGACATAAATTTCTTGCCACAAATCTTTAGCAAGATAATCATTAATTTGAGCAAATTTGCTATCGAGCTCTTTATTGACTTTATTCTGAATTTCTTTAATTGGTTTGCGTTTATTATTTTCCAATGTGATGTGATTGTCTGCCAAATAATCGTTTAAACGCAGTTGAGAATAATGTTTTTGCAACACACCTTTCACACCCAGTAGCCAACTGCGATCTACACTAGGATTCAACCAAAGTTGTAAAGCCTGTTCTTCCGAAAGTGCGGTCTGTTTTTGATTAGGATTTAAAACCAATAGGTCAAATTTCCCCGCTTGTAAATCAGCTTGATATTGGGCTAATTCTGACAACGGGGCTTGTTTAACTGCAAGATTTTCTTGTTTGAGTTGAGTGAGAAAATCATCGTTTAGCTGATTTTTTTCACTTAATAGCACAATCTCTGACCGATTGCTTAATGCATTATCGTTACTCAATGCTGCCGACATAATCAACATAAACAGAATTGGCATAATGAATAATACAGCGACACCATGAAGATCGCGGCTTAATAGGCGCATTTCTTTAAAAATCGATGCAATTAACATGTTTTCCCCGCCTTATTTAAAAAATCTAAATAAAAACGTTCCAAACTTTGCCCTTCTTCTAAAATGCCTTGCACGGTGCCTTGATAAATGAGATTTCCTTCATTTAACAGCACTAATTTGTCACATAATTGCTCAATTTCTTGTAAATAATGAGAAGTATAAATTACCGTCACACCTTGTTCTTTCAGAGCCGCTACGCTATCTAAAATAAATTGGCGGGACTGAGGGTCAATACCCACGGTGATTTCATCTAGAAAAATCACTTTGGGGCGATTAATTAAACCAATAGCAAAATTGAGACGTCGTTTTAAACCGCCAGATAAATGTTTCGCGAGCTTATTTTTATGAGAGGTTAAATCGACTTTAGCGAGTAGTTCTAATAAATAACCTTTATCTCGAACATCATACAATGACGCAAAAAATTTCAGATTTTCCCAAACCGTGAGCAAGGGATAAAATGCAAAATCCTGTGGCACCAAGGAAATCTGATGGCGCTGTTTTTTGCTTAGTTTTGCAAAAGGTACACCATCAAAATAAATCTCTCCCTGTTGCACAGATTGCAGCCCCGCAAGCAGAGACATTAACGTCGTTTTACCTGCACCATTCGGACCTAAAAGTCCAATCGTGGAAGCAGATTCAATATCAAAATTGACCACACTTAATGCATTTTTTTCTGCGTTAGGGTAGAGATGGCTAAGATTATTAATTTGAATCATAAATTACGTAGTGTCTGCCAAATTTGTTGTTCTTTATTTGCAATGTCACGCAAATATTGCGCTACGCTGTGATAACCTTCATTAGTTGGTTTCTTGCATTGTTTCACACATAATCCCGCAAATTGGCGCCACATATCGCCAATTTCCGTTATTTGTTCAGAAGCCTGTTTGTATTTTGGCTCTTGACAGATATCAGCGGCTTGTTCAAGGAAATAGGCGTATAAATAACGGAAGCCTGCACCACCGGTGCCGATTTCTTCTTGCATACGCACGATGTGACCCAGATATAAGCGTTTGTATTTGTCCGAAGGATGATTTGCCAGCTTTTCAATTTGTTTGGCAACGGTACGAATGCCTTTTACACCGACGAAAAAGAGCGGAGTCAACATTTGTTTGGCATTTTTTCGAATAGCTTTACGGGTAATACTTGGTAAATCAATCTTAGTTAGGTCAGGTTGGCTTTCAAAGTAATACATCAACCCTTTTGGCGCCAGTACACCTTTCACAAAACGCGCGCGTTGTAAATCTTCAGTAGCACAACGCTGTACCGTTTCAAAGACGGGATCGCTAATCAAATAGTCATTTTGCTCTTTGCCATACACGATCAGATTATGCGCATTAAAATGGAAACGCATTTCAGGTGGGAAATAAGGCAACCAGAAAACAGAGGTTTGTAAACCAACTAATTTATTTTTGGTCAATGCAAGGTCGAGTGCGTCTTGTCCAGCTTGTGGCGAACGAAACTTTTGTATGTTTAACCGCACTTTTAAACGCTTTGCCACATTTTTAATGATTGATTTGGGTGGCATGCGGTAGGATATGAGAGGCATTCCATTGACTTTGACTAATGGAATATAAACAAAGGTCAATGCTGAGGCTAAGCCGAAAACCATTGCTTCGTTAAAATCGACACCTTGCGTTTTTAACATAGTGGACATGACACCACTTTCGCAGTGAGCCGTGTGCTGATGCTGGAAATTGTTCATAAGAATAATATATAACAGTAATTTTTAGATCGTTTTTAATGTTGAAGTTGATACGCCAAATGCTTCCGCATATTTAGCCAATATATTATCCGACAGTTTCTCAAAGATACTCGGTTTAAA
Source organism: Haemophilus sp. (assembly GCA_019423005.1). Lineage (GTDB taxonomy): Bacteria > Pseudomonadota > Gammaproteobacteria > Enterobacterales > Pasteurellaceae > Haemophilus_D. Next base: position 18,106 of record JAHZCF010000032.1, on the reverse strand, counting down.
ATGTCGCTTAATTTGCCACTGCCACAGCCCTGTTGTTTGAGCAAGCGTAGGTAGGTCAAAACGATAACGATACATGTAATAAAAGAGCGGTGATTTTTCACCGCGTTTTACCGCATCTAAGGCTTCATTCGTCAGTTGGTTAAATTCTTCAACGGCTTGTTCGGTGACAAATGCTTCCGTATCCCAACCTGTCGTAGTGCCAGTTTTATACTGACCATTTTGGGTGGCATAAATGACTTTCTTTTGCCCACGAAAAATTTTACTGTCGTCTTGTGGGATTTCATTAATGTCCATTCACGACCTCAAGCAACATAAAACAAGAGGAGAAACGACCGCTTTCTGGAATGTAGCACAATACTTTTTGCCCGTTTTTGAGTGGGAATTTCTCTAGAAATTCTTGCAAAATGATATAAATTGATGCTGAACCTGTATTCCCTTTACTTTCAAGATTAGTGAACCATTTTTCTTGTGGGATTTCAAAATTAATATTTTTCAGGCCCTCTAATAATTTATCTCGGAAAAAGCCTGAAGAATAATGAGGTAAGAAATAATCAATCTCGTCTGCTTTTAAGTCATATTTATCAATTAAGCGTAATAGCGCATTTTCAACCGTGCAGCGCACAATATTTTCGTTGAGTAATTTGACATCTTGCTTAACGGCCATCAGGCTGCGCGCTTCACGCTCTTCTTTAGTGACGTTTTTCCAACTCACAAATTGTTCATCGCGAATTTCTGCCCCCGCATACATACAAACAGGCATCTCGTTGGCGTAAGAAATGAGATCAATCCAGTGGATCTTTAAGCTAAGTCCATGCTGATTGGGTTGATGACTTAATTGTACGGCACCAGCACCATCAGAAAGCATCCAACGTAGGAAATCTTTTTCAAAACCAATTTCCGGTTTAGCTTCATCTAACAGTCTTTGTTCAATTTCGGCTTGAAAATGTTCACCACGCATGATGGCAGATGCTGCTTCAGATGCCACGGCAATTGAACTTTGATGTTCACCAGTTCGAACAGCATTATAAGCATGCTTCATTGCTGCCATACCCGCTACACAAACACCCGCGGCAGTTAGGACTTCATAAGGTGGTGCATTGGGAATTAAACCATGCACCATGACACCTTGGCCAGGCATAATTTGATCGGGGTAAGACGTACCGCATGCCAAGCAACTCACCTCATTGACATCCATCCCTTGGCGAATTAAATCATTAATGGCTTCTACTGCAAGCTCAGTGCTGGTATGTGTTGTTTCTCGGGTTTCCGGATTAATTGCATAGTGACGCGTTTTTATCGCATTCGAACGTAAGATCATTTTACGTACGCGGGATGGTGTATTACCAATCATACCGAGCACTTGTTCCATTTGATCATTTGTTACGGGTTCATTTGGTAAAAATACAGCAACTCGATTAATATAAACATCATGTAGTGAAGTCAAAATTATTCCCCTGAAGGTTCAGCAAAATAGCGCTTTTGGCGCGCCAGTTTTTCTTTTAATAATGGTTTTAATAGGCGTTTTACCACGGCTGAAAGTGGTACAACAGTGAGAATTAGTATAATCAAAAATACGATATAAAAATAGAGCATGGCTTGACGAAAAACAGGCGAAATTTGACCGCACTTTAACAGCAATTTTCCCCAGATATAAAAACTGCGGTGACCGACTTTTTCGCTCATCATTAATTTTTCATCAATTTTGACGGCACCCATGTTTTGGAAAAGTGATTTATCTAAAGGTCGATTTTCGTTCAGAACTTCAACTAAACGATATCCAAAACGTTGCATATCTTGCATATCTGTATCACTAATTCCTGCGCTCGGCAGCCATGAAAAATAACGTTTTCTTCCACTGAACATCCATGTTGGAGTCGTAATAAAGCTTGCCCAAGCATTGGATTGATCCGTTTTAACCACATTGCCAATTAAATTAGCATCAAGTGCGGTCAGCATTTTTTTCATTTTTTCTTGTGCCATCAACCACATATTACGGCAGCCAATCAGGGTAATGACAGGCGTGTTTTTTAAGATTTTAGCTTGTTCAGATTGCAAAAATGCGGTGATAGGTTGTGAAGGCGATAGAAACCATACGCTGTAAGCGATGATGACTAAATCGTATTTTTCACGTTGTAATATTGGCTTTTCAATCGGCGCGGGTTTTAGATGAACCGATTCTGGAAACTGATTAAAAAAGGGAATAAATTTCCAAGGGAAAGTGTAGGGTTGAACTGGTTTAATTTGGCATTCTTCAATGACAATATTTTCTTGTTGCTTTAATGGTTGAAGAAAATGTTGCGTCAGGTTATTTAACTGACCCGTTTGTGAATAAGAAATAACTAAAATGTGCTTTTGCGATTGAGACATAATTAAATGTAGAATGTAATTTAACGCAACATTATATATTATTTAATACCTAATTTATAGCCTATTCAAAGTCTCTTTCTAAGCCATATTTCAGGTGTAAACGAAGCGTTAAACTCACTTTGTAAGTGTAGTCTTTCAATCTCTTTAGAAAATGGGATTTAGTCTGAACATAAAAATTCCCAAAACTGACCGCACTTTTGCTTTTCTTAAAATAAATTCCCGCTAAAGGTTGAAACATAGGGGGATTTATTGCGATAATCTTCATTATTTTTTGGGTGATCTTTCGGGCTGCCATTTTTTCAGGTGGCCAGTTTTTATTAGGAAAGATTAATTTGAACATTATTTAAGTTAGAAGAATAACAATGGCTGAAAAACGTAATATTTTTTTAGTAGGTCCAATGGGCGCGGGTAAAAGCACCATTGGCCGTCAGCTTGCGCAACAATTGAATATGGATTTTGTCGATTCAGATGCAGTAATTGAGGAACGAGCGGGAGCAGACATTAGCTGGATTTTTGATTTAGAAGGCGAAGAAGGCTTTCGTAAGCGTGAAGAACGTATTATCAATGAATTGACTCAATTACAGGGCGTCGTGCTTTCCACTGGTGGTGGAGCAGTGATGTCAAAAGAGAATCGTAATTATCTTTCTGCTCGTGGTATTGTCATTTATTTAGAAACCACGGTAGATAAGCAATATCAACGTACACAACGTGATAAAAAGCGCCCATTATTACAAGGGGCTGATGACCCGCGCCAAGTGCTTGAAGATTTAGCTAAAGTGCGTAATCCGTTATACGAAGAAATTGCGGATATTACTTTGCCAACAGATGAGCAAAATGCCAAAGTAATGGTTAATCAAATTGTTGATTTAATTGATAATCTAAACGGCTTAAACGGTTCACTCTAAGGATTAAAAATGTTGTGCGTAAATGTTGAATTAAAAGAACGTCGTTATCCCATTTATATTGGCGAAGGTTTATTAAAAGATGAAACCTGTTATCCGCTGAAGAAAGGGGATAAGGTGATGATCGTGACTAATCCAACTGTCGCACAATATTATCTTGAAACCGTTACACAAACCTTAGAAAAAATCGGCTGTCAGGTTGAATCGGTATTATTGCCTGATGGCGAAAAATATAAAACGCTCGATTCTTTAAACCTCATTTTTACCGCACTTTTAAAGCATAATCATGGGCGAGATACCAGCATTATTGCATTAGGTGGTGGTGTGATTGGTGATGTGGCAGGTTTTGCTGCAGCAAGCTATCAGCGTGGCGTGCGTTTTATTCAAATTCCTACCACATTATTAGCCCAAGTGGATTCTTCTGTTGGTGGCAAAACAGCCGTTAATCATGAGTTAGGCAAAAATATGATTGGGGCGTTTTATCAACCTTCTACGGTAATCATTGACACCCTTACACTCAATACCTTGCCAAAACGTGAAGTGAATGCAGGACTTGCGGAAGTCATTAAATATGGGGCGATTTTAGATTATGCCTTTTTTGAATGGCTTGAAGCACATATTGATGAATTAGTCGCGTTAAATCAACAGTCACTGCAGCATTGCATTGCGCGTTGTTGCCAAATCAAAGCGGATGTTGTTGCGCGCGATGAAACTGAAAAAGGTGATCGTGCATTATTAAATCTCGGCCATACTTTTGGACATGCAATCGAAACACATTTAGGCTACGGAAACTGGTTACATGGTGAAGCTGTTGCAGTTGGAACCATGATGGCAGCTGTGTTATCTGAACAATTAGGCGATCTTTCTTTTGACGATGTTGCACGTTTAGAAAAGCTTTTAGCACGTGCTAATTTGCCGACCGTTTCGCCTGATACTATGCAACCAGACGATTATTTACCGCACATGATGCGTGATAAAAAAGTGTTGGCAGGCAAGTTGCGTCTTGTGTTGCTAAAAGCCCTTGGTAAAGCCTACGTGGCGACTGATACTGACAAATCTCTTGTGCTAAACGCCATTGAGCGTTGCACACAACATGACTAACTGTCATTGCTCTCATGTTGCGTCCGAAAAATAACAAAACGAAACCTCGAATTAAACACCGCCCGTTTTTAAAATGGGCGGGTGGTAAATTTCGTTTAACGGACGATCTCAACCGAGTCTTTCCAAAAAGAAAACAGTGTTTGATTGAACCCTTTGTTGGCGCGGGTGCTGTTTTTTTAAATTCCCATTTTGAACGTTATATTTTGGCGGATATTAATCCCGATTTGATTAACTTGTTTAATATCGTCAAAGAAAATGTGGATGCCTATATTGAGGCTTGTAAGCCAATTTTCTTTGCAGAGAATGCCAATACAGCCGACTATTATTACGCACAACGTGAAGCTTTTAATCAATCCACTGATCCTTTCGTGCGTTCGGTGTTATTCCTTTATTTGAACCGCTTTGGGTTTAATGGCTTGTGCCGTTATAACAGTAAAAATGAGTTCAATGTGCCCTTTGGCGCTTATAAAACCCATTATTTCCCAGAAGATGAATTACGCTATTTCGCCCATAAAGCGCAAAGTGCGGTCTTTTTATGTGCCGATTTTCAACAAACGTTTGAATTAGCGGATAAGCATAGCGTGATCTACTGTGATCCGCCTTATGCACCGCTTCCGCAAGATACTAATTTTACTGGATATGCGGGGAATGCTTTTGGTCTTGAGCATCAAAAGAATTTAGCAGAATGTGCAAAAAAAGCGCAAAAAGAAAAGCAAATTTCCGTCGTGATTTCTAACCACGATACAAAATTCACACGTGAGATTTACAAAGGGGCAAAATTTAAACGCGTTAAAGTACAGCGCTCGATCAGTCAATCTTCAGAGAAGAGAGTTAAGGTAAAAGAATTAATTGCCATCTTCAAAGGTTAGTTTAGTAGGTTAGTTCGGGATTGATTTTAATCTCAAAGCCTTTTACTTCGGGATAAGTCGGCTGAATTGCAGCGAGTAATTCGCGTTGGCGAAATAAAATCCCTTGGCGAACGACCGCACTTTTGACTTCAACAAAGAGTTTCCCATCTGTGATGGAACCTAACCGAAAGAGCCCTTTGAATTCTTGTGGGAAAAGGCGACTGATATTTTGGTTCAGTTCATTCAACATTAAGCCTTTCTGCATGATTTTGACAAATTGTGATCCCTCTAGCACATCAATAATATTCATGGCTTTTTGATAACGCTCATGCTTGTTTTCCACAAAAATACCCCAATAATGACTTTACGTTGAATTTCCGATACAATACACACAAATTTTGTCAGAGACAATAAGATGATGAAATCAAACAAAGGTAAAACAAATTTCTGGTCGCAGTTGCTGTTAAGCATGATTGCGATTTTTGCTTTGCCTGTTGCTCAGGGATTGGAGGCTCAGCCTTCATCAAATATGAGTGGCGAAAATTACCAAACATCATCTGAACAACATATGTTGATTGCGGTGCGTGAAATTCGTCAAGCATTGCAGGTTCAACCTCAGCCAACAAATCACAAAACCCATTCCAATCAAAAACACGAAAAAATTCAACCGCACTTTATTGCGGCAGAATTCCCTGTTTTTGCCCCTATTCGTGCCGGCCCAGCCATCATTTAATTTTCTTTTATCTTTGAACGAACCGATTTTTTAATCGGATGATCCTTTTTATTTTTTATTTGAAAGAGAAATTATGAGTTTTTTAACAAAAATTTTTGGCAGCCGTAACGATCGTATTTTACGCAAATTAAGAAAACAAGTTGCGAAAATTAACAAAATGGAACCGGCTTTTGAAGCATTAAGTGATGATGAATTAAGAGCAAAAACTGACGAGTTCCGTAGCCGTTTAGCTAACGGTGAAACCTTACAACAACTTTTACCTGAAGCGTTTGCTACCGTGCGTGAGGCGGGTAAGCGTGTACTCGGTATGCGTCATTTCGATGTGCAATTAATTGGTGGTATGGTGCTAACAAACCGTTGTATCGCAGAGATGCGTACGGGTGAAGGTAAAACCTTAACCGCAACCTTACCTTGCTATTTGATGGCGTTGGAGGGTAAAGGCGTACATGTTGTGACAGTGAATGATTACTTGGCACGTCGTGACGCGGATACCAACCGTCCATTATTTGAATTCTTAGGTATGACTGTTGGGGTGAATATCCCTGGCTTACCGCCTGAAGCAAAACGTGAAGCTTATGCGGCTGATATTACATACGCGACAAACAGCGAATTAGGTTTCGATTACCTTCGTGATAACTTAGCGCATTCTAAAGAAGAGCGTTTCCAACGTCATTTAGGCTATGCCTTAGTGGATGAGGTAGACTCTATCTTAATCGATGAAGCACGTACGCCGTTGATTATTTCTGGTCAAGCGGAAGACAGTTCTGAGCTTTATATTGCGGTAAATAAATTAATTCCGAATTTAATTAAGCAAGAAAAAGAAGATACGGAAGAATATACCGGTGAAGGCGATTACACTCTAGATCTTAAAACCAAACAAGCGTATTTAACTGAACGCGGTCAAGAAAAAGTAGAAGAGTGGTTAATCGCACAAGGTTTAATGCCAGAAGGTGATTCCCTTTATTCACCAGCGCGTATTGTATTGTTACACCATGTTATGGCGGCATTGCGTGCAAACACCTTATTTGAGCGCGATGTAGACTATATCGTGAAAGATGGCGAGATTGTGATCGTCGATGAACACACTGGTCGTACAATGGCAGGTCGTCGTTGGTCTGATGGCTTACACCAAGCGATCGAAGCGAAAGAAGGCGTAGAAATTAAGAGCGAAAACCAAACTGTTGCCTCTATTTCTTACCAAAACTACTTCCGTCTTTATGACAAATTAGCGGGTATGACAGGTACAGCAGATACTGAAGCCTTTGAATTCCAACAAATCTATGGTTTAGAAACTGTCGTCATCCCAACTAACCGTCCAATGATTCGTGATGATCGTACGGACGTCATGTTTGAAAATGAAGAATACAAATTCAATGCGATTATTGAAGATATCAAAGACTGTGTAGCACGTAATCAACCGGTTCTTGTGGGTACCGTATCAGTTGAAAAATCTGAAATGCTTTCTCAAGCGTTAGATAAAGCGGGCATCAAACACAATGTATTGAATGCAAAATTCCACGCACAAGAAGCGGAAATCGTTGCTGAAGCGGGGGCACCAGGTGCAGTAACCATTGCAACCAATATGGCAGGTCGTGGTACCGATATTATCCTGGGCGGTAACTGGAAAGCAAAAGCTGCAAAATTAGAGAACCCAACACCAGAGCAAATTGAGGCAATCAAAGCTGAGTGGGAGAAAAATCACGAGATCGTGATGCAAGCCGGTGGTTTACATATTATTGGGACAGAGCGTCATGAATCACGTCGTATTGATAACCAATTGCGAGGTCGTTCAGGTCGTCAAGGGGACCCAGGTTCTTCACGTTTCTACCTTTCTTTAGAAGATGGCTTAATGCGTATTTATCTGAATGAAGGTAAGTTAAATATGATGCGTAAAGCCTTCACTCAACCAGGTGAAGCGATGGAGTCTAAGCTGCTTGCTAAAGTGATCGCGTCAGCGCAAGCGAAAGTAGAAGCCTTCCACTTTGATGGTCGTAAAAACTTGCTTGAATATGATGATGTGGCTAATGACCAACGTCATGCGATTTACGAACAACGTAATTACTTGCTCGATAACGATGATATTTCAGAAACCATCAAAGCAATCCGCAGTGATGTATTTAACGATGTGATTGACCAGTATATTCCACCGCAATCGTTGGAAGAACAATGGGATATTAAAGGCTTAGAAGAGCGTTTAGCGCAAGAGTTTGGCCTTGAGTTACCAATTGAACATTGGTTAGAAGAAAATAATAATCTTCACGAAGAAAACTTGCGTGAGCGAATTATTCAAGAAGCGGAAGATGAATACAAAGCGAAAGAAGCGCTTGCGGGTGAAGAAACCATGCGTCATTTCGAAAAAGGCGTGATGTTACAAACCCTTGATGAACTCTGGAAAGAGCACTTGGCTGCAATGGATTATTTACGTCAAGGTATCCATTTACGTGGTTATGCGCAAAAAGATCCAAAACAAGAGTACAAAAAAGAATCTTTCCGTATGTTTACTGAAATGTTAGATTCTTTAAAACATCATGTGATTACGACACTCACTCGTGTGAAAGTACGTACGCAGGAAGAGATGGAAGAAGCAGAACGTGCACGTCAAGCAATGGCTGAGCGTGAAGCTCAAACTCATCATCCTGTAGGTGAAAACACAGAGCAAGCTCAAAGCGAGGACTATTCAGATCGCCATATTGGACGTAATGAACCTTGTCCTTGTGGGTCAGGTAAAAAATACAAGCATTGTCACGGCAATAAAGCCCGATATGCTTAGTTAAGGAAAAGAGCGGTTAAATTTTTGCGTGTTTTAAAACACCGCTAAAAATGACCGCTCTTTCTACTTTTGAGATAAGGAAAAACGATGAGTAAGCCTATTATTCAAGTTGCGGCAGGGATTATTCGTAATGAATTTGGGCAGCTATATTTGACCCAGCGTTTAGAAGGGCAAGATTTTGCACAGGCATTAGAATTTCCAGGCGGTAAAGTTGATGCGGGTGAAACCCCTGAAGAAGCCTTAAAAAGAGAATTGGAAGAAGAGATTGGCATTCATATTTTAAATGCTGAGCTGTACGAACGTTTTCAATTTGAATATCCAACTAAAATTTTAGATTTTAGTTTTTATTTGGTCACAGAATGGATTGGCGAGCCGTTTGGTCGAGAAGGTCAGGAAGGTTTTTGGCTTGAACAAAGTGAGCTTGATGCAGGGCAATTCCCCCCAGCCAATTTAAAGCTGATTCAGCGTTTAGTGGCTGAGAGTGCTAAATAACATTTAATCAAATTTATTTATTATGATTCCAAGTATTTTTCTGAGTTTATTTTTTATTGCGACGGTGATTTTTATCGTCAATTCGCACTATCGTTGGACATATTTTTTTGCGATTGCATTATTCGTCTTATTGTTTAGTTCAATGTTTGCGATAACAGGTCAATGGCAACGCGGATTGAATTTTGCGTCCGTACTTTTTGTGGTGTTGATGCTATTCCATCGAATGAAAATTCATTACTACAAACAACCTTTACTCATTTCAGATTTTTGGCTCGTGACAGACTGGCGAAATTGGGAAACTCTTTTACATTATAAAGGGGCGATTTTCGGTGTATTAGGGCTATTAGGTCTGTTAGGTTATGCTGTCTTTAGCTGGTCAGATGTAGAAACTGCATCTACTGGATTCCGCGTATTTGCAGCAATACTCGCAGTAACGAGCTTTGGTTTGATGTGGCATTATTCTAAAGATCCAGATGCGACAAAAGTCTGGCTAGATTCATTACCGGATGATGGTCGAGATGTTTTCTTAAACCTGCCTATGTCTTGTCGTGGCGTATTCTTTAAAGTGCCAGAATTTGAAGGTAATAGTCAAAAATTTAAAGAAAAAATGACCGCACTTTTAAATGAAAAGACGGAGAGTAAAACTGAAAGTGAAGAAAAGCCAGACATAGTAGTGTGTCTACAAGAATCAACCTTGAATCCTCATCAATTTGATTTTGATGCAGAAACCATCCCACCATTTTCAATGTTTAATAAGCAGGAAGATACCGCATTTGTGAGTCCATTGCGTGTACATACGGTGGGCGGTGCAACGTGGAAATCTGAATTTGCTTTCCTTTCAGGGGTGCCTTCAACTGATTTTGGTGCTTTAGCAAGTGGGGTGTTTTATTCTGTTGTGCCACACTTACAGACGGGATTTATTAAAAACCTTCGTGAGCAAGGCTATTTTTGCGTGGCGTTATCGCCTTTCACGAAAGGTAACTATAACGCAAAACCTGCTTATGACCACTTTGGTTTTGATTTGATGTTGCAACCACAAGATTTAGGCTATCCCGCATCAATCAGCAAAAATCTCTGGCATATTAGCAGTGAAGAGATGATGTATTACACCAAACTGATTCTGCAGAAACAGCATCTATCATTGGAAAATGTGAAACAGCCCATGTTTGTCTATGTGCTAACCATGAAAGAACATGGCCCTTACAACACGAACATGCCAAATCATTTTAATTTGGCGAGTAAGCGTTTAGGGGGAAAAGCGATTTCCTGCCTAAATGATTATATTGATCGCATTGCTAGCCTCAATGAGGCAATCGAAGGCTTGAATGATTATTTAAAATCACGAGAAACACCTTATGTATTCGGTTATTTTGGTGATCATCAAGTCGCTTTTGATAATCAGCTTCCACCGAAAAAAGGTAATTTTGCAAATCCAGATTATGTGACTCAATTTGTGGTTAGAACTAATCGTAAGACTGACTTTGTTCAACAGCAAGATTTCTTAGATTTAGCCTTTGTTGGCGGTGTATTACTTGATGTGGCAGGTTTATCACCGAAAGATGACTTTATGCGAGCGAATATCGCTATGCGTCAGCTAAGCCAAGGTAAGCTCGAGGATGCAGAGGATATGGATTTAGTGAATAGCTATCGAAATTATCTGTATCAAGATTTAAAAATTGCGCAATAATAAAAAATCTCGGTTAACGCCGAGATTTTTTTATAAGCAAAATTTAACCGATAAATCTGCTAATTTTACCCACACGTCTTGACCATATTCTTGCTTGGTTGTGCGCTCAATATCTGCCAATTCTTGCAATATTTCAAAGAGCTTTTGATAGGTGAATCGTTGTATCGCTGCCATATAAAGGTGACGACGATTCTGCCAAATTTTGAGACGGTCAAAATCCGCTTTGAGTGTCTGTGTTGGCAAACTCGTGTTAAGAGAGGGATTACGCAGCTGTGGTTTTGTTAATTCTAACAAGGTGAGTAGTTCACGTTGTAAAGTACGCAATAAAATGACAGGTTGCACATCTTCAGCTTGTAAACCTCGTAAAATTCGCTTTGAGCGATTTGCCTTGCCTGATAACAAAGCATCAATCCACTGGAAAGGGGTAAAGATAGAAGATTGCTCTACGACGGATTTGACGCGGTTATACGTGAGTTTGTGATCAGGATAAAGCAAATCTAAAAGCTGTAACGCTTGTTTTAATGCCAGTAGATTATTTTCATAGCTGTAACAAAGTAGTTGAATGGCTTCCTCATCAGCTGATAATCCCATGTTTTTTGTACGATGCTTCACCCAACGAGAAAGTTGTTCTGAACTCGGCGTTTGGCAGTTCACGATCACAGATTGCGGATCAAGTTGATTTGCCTGAATAAACCACTCTTGTTTTTCGGCTGCTTTAGACAATTTAGGCAAGGTGAGGACAAGCAGGCTATCTTCATTTAATCCACTAATAAATTGTTGAAGGTTTTTCTGCAAAAGTGCGGTCAAATTTTCGGGTAAATTAAGAATGAAAATTTGCTTATTAAAGAAGAGCCCCATAGATTGGCTGGTCTCAATTAATGCAGACCAGTCAGTATTAGTATCTATGGTGATTTGATTTTTTTCATCAAAACCTTGAAGAAGGGCAGCTTGATGAATGAGATCTTCACTTTCACTGAGCAACAGGGGATCTGTCCCAACCAAAAAATAGACTTTCGCTAAATGGCTGTTCAGATTAGAAGCCAGTTGCTCAGGAAAAATGCGGTTCATTATTTTCCTTGAACTTGATGTTGTAAGGCAGCCATTTTATTAATTAATTGGCGAGCCGCTTGTTCACGCATATCATTCCAAATTACATCGCGTTCAGCTGATTTTGCTAATGCAGCACGTGAGTTATCAAAGAAAGTGCGGTTGATTTTTGCAGAGATTGGATAGGTTTCCCCATTTGCTAAACGCACGCTAGCCTCAACATCAAGGGTCAATACTTTTTCTGCTTCACGGCCTTGTTTAAAGACTGACGCCACTTTATCGCTCGAAGTCTGTTTATTTAAACGCAACACTGGCACACCTTGTTTTGCAGGAACAAGGTTTACGTTGTTGCTAAGCAGTTGCTTACGCATTGCCATTGACATTTCACTGTATGGGTCGCTACTTTCAAGGGCCATTGTTTTTAATTCTGCAGGAACAGCCGCACCATTATCGAAGTGCCAACCACAAGCAGTTAAAAAGGCAGTTGCCCCAACTAAGCAGATCGTTTTGATTGATTTCATCATAAAAATTACCTGTAAAATTCACCGCACTTTATTTTGTTTAAGAGTCGTTTATACAAATCTTTGAATAAAATGCGGTTATTTTATGGATTATTGCGGTTTAACCACCACATTTAACAATTTACCCGGTACATAAATCACTTTTACGATTTGTGTATTGTCAGTAAATTTCTTCACATTTTCATCTGCAAATGCAACCGTTTTCACGGTTTCTTCATCCGCATCAGCTGCAACGGTGACTTTACCACGAACTTTACCGTTGACTTGAACCACGATAAGTTTTTCATCTTCTACCATCGCCGCTTCATCAGCTTTCACCCATTCTGCATGGTCGATGTTGCTTTCGTTACCTAAAGCTTTCCATAACTCAAAGCAGATATGTGGTGTGATTGGGTAAAGCATACGCACGACTGCGCTTAATGCTTCTGCCATCACAGCACGATCTTGCTCGCTTTCTAATGGCGCACGGGTTAATTTATTCATTAACTCCATTACTGCTGCGATAGCGGTATTGAAAGTCTGACGACGACCAATATCATCGCTCACTTTCGCGATCGTTTTATGGACATCACGACGAAGTGCTTTTTGGTCTGCAGAAAGTACGGTCACATCTAAAGCGGTTTTTGCAGGATTTTGGTTGTATTCATACACTAAATTCCATACGCGACCTAAGAAACGTTTTGCTCCTTCTACGCCAGATTCTTGCCATTCAAGCGTCATTTCTGCAGGAGACGCGAACATCATGAAGAGACGCACAGTATCTGCACCGTATTTTTCCACCATCTCTTGTGGGTCAATACCGTTGTTTTTGGATTTCGACATTTTAGTCATACCGGTATGCACCAATTCACGGCCTTCCGGATCAGTTGCTTTGATGATTCGACCTTTTTCATCACGCTCAAGAGTCACTTGCGTTGGGCTCACCCAAATACGCTCGTTAGTCGGGCTGGTATAGTAAAACGCATCAGCTAACACCATGCCTTGGCATAATAATTTTTGTGCCGGCTCATCGCTCGTTACGAAACCTGCATCACGCAATAATTTGTGGAAGAAACGGAAGTAGAGCAAGTGCATTGTCGCGTGCTCAATACCGCCGATATACTGATCCACCGGTAACCAGTAATTAGCTTCCTCTTTATCCAACATGCCTTCTGCATAGCTTGGTGAAGTGTAGCGTGCGTAGTACCAAGAAGATTCCATAAAGGTATCAAAGGTATCGGTTTCTTTTAATGCAGGCTCACCGTTGAAGGTGGTTTTCGCCCAGTTTGGATCGGCTTTAATTGGGCTTTTCACGCCATCCATGACCACATCTTCAGGCAGAATAATCGGTAAATCTTCGATTGGTGCTGGTACGGTTTCACCGTTTGGCAAGGTCAGCATTGGAATTGGTGCACCCCAATAACGTTGACGAGAAACGCCCCAGTCACGTAAACGATAATTAACTTGGCGTTTACCTACGCCTAATTTTTCTAATTTGTCTGCGATACCGTTGAATGCGCCATCAAAATCCAAACCATCAAACTCAGCAGAGTTCACTAATTTACCGTGCTCAACGAAAGCTTGTTTGGTTAAATCAATTTCTTCATCCGCAAGCGGTGCGATCACTTGTTTAATTGGTAAATCGTATTTTTGAGCAAATTCAAAGTCACGTTGGTCATGTGCTGGAACCGCCATGACTGCACCAGTACCGTAATGCATTAATACAAAGTTAGCGACCCAAATTGGTAATTTTTCACCGGTTAATGGATGAATAGCGAATAAGCCAGTTGCCATCCCTTTTTTCTCCATCGTGGCAAGGTCTGCTTCTGCCACTTTGGCATTTTTCGCTTCACGGATAAATTCTGCTAATTCAGGATTCTTTTCTGCCGCTAAGTCGGCTAATGGGTGCGCTGCTGCAATACCTAAATAACTTACACCATAGAAGGTATCTGGACGGGTCGTATAAACCGCAACTTTTTCTGCGGTATCTGCCACATCAAAAGTAATTTCTACCCCTTCAGAACGGCCAATCCAGTTACGTTGCATGGTTTTTACCATGTCTGGCCATTGTGGAAGTTGGTCTAATCCACTTAATAATTGTTCTGCATAGTCGGTGATTTTAATGAACCATTGTGGGATTTCTTTTTGTTCGACCGGAGTATCACAACGCCAGCAGCAACCTTCGTGCACCTGTTCGTTAGCCAATACGGTTTCATCGTTCGGACACCAGTTTACAGTTGAGGTTTTTTTGTAAACTAAGCCTTTTTTATAAAGCTCGGTGAAGAACCATTGTTCCCATTTGTAGTATTCTGGACGGCAGGTCGCAATTTCGCGATCCCAGTCATAACCAAAGCCCAACATTTTGAGCTGTTTTTTCATGTATTCAATGTTTTCGTAAGTCCATTTTGCGGGCGCGGTTTTATTTTTAATCGCAGCACCTTCAGCCGGCAAACCGAATGCATCCCAACCAATTGGCTGTAATACGTTTTTGCCGTTCATACGTTGATAACGAGAAACCACATCACCGATCGTGTAGTTACGCACGTGGCCCATGTGTAAACGACCAGATGGGTAAGGGAACATAGAAAGGCAGTAATATTTTTCTTTAGACGTATCTTTGATTGCTTTGAAGACTTTATTTTCAGCCCAATATTGTTGAACTGCAGGTTCAATCAAATCGGGACGGTAATGTTGTTGCATAGAAAATCACCTTAAATTTTGACCGCACTTTGCGGTATGTTTTGATTTGTAAAATGTGATATAGGATAGCGTAAAACAGGGAAAATTGGTAGAAAGTGCGGTGATTTTTTTGCTGATTTTATAAGAGATTTTGAATTTCAGATGGAATTAATTTAGGCGAAGGAATCCAAACTTGTTTATGTCGGTTTAATTCACCTTTTTCAAGAACTATTGAGCTCTTAGGTACTTTGAATGCTTTACTCAAAAATTTCAGCAAGTGAGCATTGGCTTGACCATCAACAGGTGGCGCGGTGATCGTGATTTTGAGTTCGTCATCATGTAATCCCACAATTTGATCTTTACTGGCTTTGGGTTGCAGAATGATTTTGAGACGTAGCCCTTCAGGCGTTTGTTCGATTGCTGACATAACTAAATTTACTTACCCTTATTTACAATAAGGGCTGGAAAATCCAGCCCGAAAAAATAATGTTATTTTTAACCGCACTTTACGCAGCAATTGCCCATAAAAGGTTAAAGTAATCGTAAAAGAGATTATTCAAAAATAACAGGATAATGGCAATAACCATCGGTGAAAAATCAATCACGCCCACAGTTGGTAAAATGCGTTTAATGGGTTTCAATAATGGTTCGGTAAGTTGATATAACGCATAGAAGGCAGGATTATTGCCACGATTAAACCAACTTAAAATTGCACCGGCGATTAACACATAGAAAATGGCCACTCCGATATTTTTAATTAGCCCCAATATACCCAAAAGTAAGAAGAAACTGAGATTTAATCCGCCAAAGAGAATCGATTTTAGTCCGCAAAGCAAGAAGACTAAAAACAGTGCCGCAGTTTCCACTTTTTTCACCACAGGAAAAACTTTACGTAATGGCGCAATAACTGGTTGGGTAAATTTCAGCGTAAATTGAGAAATAGGATTGTAATAATCCACGTTAGCTAAGGGGAGCCATACGCGTAAAATTAACACTAAACAATATAGATCGATAATCGATCCTAAAAATAATGCAGTTTGGGAAATTTCCATTATAACCAACCTTTCCGTTTGAAATAGATGTAAGGTGTAAGTGCCGCACCAATCATTAAGCCAATAGCCATTGGATAGCCATATTTAAAATGAAGCTCCGGCATAAATTCAAAGTTCATTCCGTAAGTGGATGCCACAAGTGTTGCCGGTAGGAACATAACAGACACCACCGAGAAGAATTTCATGATTTTATTCTGCTCGATATTAATATAACCCATTGCCGCCTGCATTAAAAAGTTTACTTTTTGGAATAACGATTCATTATGTGGTTGCAAGGATTCGATATCTCGTAAGATTTCACGAGCTTGTTCTAACTGATTTGCCGGTAAACGCGTTTTACGTACCAAGAAACCCAATGCACGTTGTGTATCCATCAAACACAAACGCACTTTAGAACTGGTATCTTCTTGTTCTGTTAGGGTATTTAAGGCTTCATCGAAAGCTTCATCTTGTGTACCGTTTAGAATTACACGGCTTAATTTTTCCAAATCCGCATAAACGTTTTCGATAACATCCGCTAATTGCTCAATTTTGGTTTCAAATAAGTCGAGCAAAACTTCATATGCATTACATTCTAATAATCGCTGACTACGGGAACGCATACGATATAAACGGAATGCGGGTAATTCACGATCACGTAGGGTAAATAGGCGACCATCACGAATAGTAAATGCTACGCTCGCGAGGTCGGCGTAGTTTTCTTCGTCTTCACAATAAAAGAATGAGTGCAAGTGTAAACCGTCCTCGTCTTCGAAGAAACGTGCGGATGCTTCGATGTCTTCTAATTCGAGGAATGAGGCGAGACTTTGTCCTAAGCCTTCTTGCAACATTTCACGTTCTTCCCCTGTTGGCTCCAGTAAATCTAACCAAATGGCAGAACTGAGCTCGGCTGGTTCGTCATCAATACGAAGCAAACGGGAATCGTTAATGGCAAAAGCGTTAATCATTGGTCATACTCCTTTTGGGATTATGAAGATCCAACAGTGAACAAAAAAAGATCAAACGAAATTGGCACTAGAGAAAAGTGCGGTCAAATTTTTGTATGTTTTAAAAATGGGTTTCGTTCGATAAAAGATGCCGAAGAAAGGTAAATTGATTACCAGCGAACTCTCGCTGATAAGAGGCGAGAGTCTAAAGCGATATTCGGTATCGACTATGACTGTCCAAAGTGTGTGTCCTTCTCGTTAAAAAATCGGGCGAATGTTACGCTTGAAAGGCGCTTTCGTCAAGTATTATTGAAAAGGACACGGCACTTTTTAATTAATTGGTATATTGATTAATTGCATTAGTAACTTCTTGATCTTGATAAATATTATTAACAATATCTTTGAAGGTTTCGCCTAACACTTTTTGAATTTCATCATTGCTCGCATTAAATGCGCCAGATTGTGAACGGGTTGCATTAAAGGTTTTGTTGTATTGTCCGCGTGGACCTTGTACATAAACAACCGCTTGAATTTTGCTGTTCAAGGTATAACGTAAATTACCTTGCTCCACTTTAGCATTGAATTCTTTTACATCAACAGTTACGCCAGCATTCGCATTATTCGCTTGTCCAATACGGAAACCTTTGCTGACTAAATTTTGTTGCATCACTTGTTGGAAAAGTTGAGTAACGCTTGGTGATGCGTTTAATTTAATAAGCTCACCTGATTTAGTATAAGTTGCAATTTCTTGTTGTGGACGAGAATCACGAGTATTGACTGTTACCACTGCTGATTGGTTAATATTCATTGATGCAGTCGGTGATTGAGGCGCAAAAGTTAAGGTATTGGATTGTGCTTGGCAACCTGCTAAAAATAATGTCGCAGCGGCTAACGTTATTGTTGATAATGCTTTGATTTTGTTTGTTACTTTCATAATTTCCTCATTAAATTAGGTTAATTTGTGTTATTCTTACAAACTTAACGCTGAATGTATAGCAAAAA
>JAHZCF010000031.1 GCA_019423005.1 Haemophilus sp. | reverse complement strand
TAATTTATCGTCCTTATTTTGCTTGGGTATTGATTTGTTTGATTGCTTTAAGCACTGCAGCCGCTTTATGGCGAGTTTCATCCGCTTCCATTTGAGGATCTGAATCCAACACTTCACCACAACCCGCTTGAATATGGGCAATGCCATTTTGTACAAAAGCAGAACGAATCACGATACAGGTATCAAAATGACCATCAGAGGTGAGATAGCCGACCGCACCGCCGTAGCTGTGACGTTTTTGCTGTTCAAATTGATAGATTAACTGCATCGCTTTAATTTTAGGCGCACCAGTTAAAGTCCCCATATTCATACAAGCTTGATAAGCGTGTAAGGCATCAAGTTCAGGACGAAGTTTACCCACCACGCGAGAAACCAAATGCATGATGTGCGAATAGCGATCCACTTGCATTAATTCGGCGACTTTACGTGTACCACTTTGGCACACGCGAGCAATGTCATTACGGGCTAAATCCACTAACATTAAATGTTCAGCTTGCTCTTTATGATCAAGACGTAATTCTAATTCCAAACGCGCATCCAATTCAGGGTCAATATTGCCATGGGCATCAAAACCACGCGGGCGAGAACCTGCAATTGGGTAAATTTCTAATTGACGATTATCTGGTGCATATTTCAGCGCACTTTCTGGTGATGCACCGAATAAAATGAAATCCTCATCGTTCATGTAGAACATATAAGGGCTTGGATTGTTATGTTTTAATTGCGCATAGCTCGCAAGGGTATTTGGGCAAGCTAGTGAAAAACGGCGAGATGGCACGATTTGGAACACATCACCAATATTAATATGATGTTTTAATGCTTTGACAATGCCGATGAATTCAGGATCTTCAAAGTTGGTGCTGACCTCATCACTTGCTGCTTTAATGGAAAATACGCCATCAATATTTTTTAATTTTTGAGCAATAGAAAGTGCCGTTTTCGCGACTTCCACTTGTTCTTCTTGACTAAAACAAAAGCTTTTTAATGTGGCTTGTTGGCTTTGGTGATCGATGGTGATTAAATTTTCTGCGAGATAAAAACTGTAATCAGGGCAGTTAATACCATCATCTTTTAATTCAACACCTTGCATTGGAATAAAATTCGCCACCAAATCATAAGCAAATAAACCACCTAAAAAGACGGGTGTGCTGCTATGTTGATAATGGTTAGAAATTACACGAAGTCCATCAAAAATGGTTGCAGCTTGTAATTTACTGTCTTCATCTAATT
>JAHZCF010000030.1 GCA_019423005.1 Haemophilus sp. | reverse complement strand
CGACATTTTTCAGTTCAATTTCCATATCCATCGTTGCCACTTGTTTTTTGGTGTCCGCACGGCTTGAAACACCTAGTACACTGACTTTTTCATTCGCCAGTACAGTCGTAATATCGCGTAATAAACCATTACGATCACTCGCCACGATGCGAATATTAATATGGAAACCAGCTGCGTAATTATCCCCCCAAAGGGCTTCCACCACGCGTTCAGGGTGTGCTGCTTGTAATTCAATGAACTGCTCACAATCGCAGCGATGAATTGAGATACCACGTCCCATAGTAATATAGCCTGCGATTGCATCGCCTGGAATAGGTTGGCAACAACGCGCCATATGATGCAGCAAATTACCGACACCTTCAACAATCACATAGCCTTTTTTCTGCTGTTGGTCTGCTTTTTGTTGCGCCTTTTGCTGTGCGGTATTCGCACTTTTACTCGCCACATGACGGAGAATTTCTTGATCTGCCTCTTCAGCCGTCACTTTAATCAATCGGCTTTGTAAAAAATTCACCAATTGATTTAAACGAATATCCCCGCTACCAATACCCGCATATAAGTCTTCAAGATTTTTTAAGTTATAACGAGGTAAGGCAAGCTGCTCTACTTGTTTTAAACTGATATTCAAACGCGCAAGCTCATTATCTAATAGCTCTTTACCCGCAGGAACGTTTTTATCACGATCTTGTTTTTTGAACCACGCTTGGATTTTTGCACGCGCTTTTGACGTATGCGTAAAACCTAAGTTTGGATTTACCCAATCTCGGCTTGGGTTTGGATTTTTCTGCGTAATGATATCCACTTGCTCCCCCATTTGCAGGTGATAAGTGAATGGCACGATACGTCCCCCGACCTTTGCCCCAATACAACGGTGTCCAATTTCACTATGAATCGCATAAGCAAAATCTAGTGGTGTAGAACCAGCTGGCAAGTCTACTACCTCACCTTTTGGCGTAAACACATAGACTCGGTCATCAAAGACTTGGCTACGCAATTCGGCCATCACTTCGCCAGAATCTGTAATATCATCTTGCCATGCAAGTAATTTACGCAACCAAGTGATTTTTTCTTCGTAAGCAGAAAGGCTACCGGTCGTCCCTTCTTTGTATTTCCAGTGCGCCGCAACCCCAAGTTCAGCATCATCATGCATTTGCTGGGTACGAATTTGTACTTCAATCGGCTTACCGCCTTTGCCTAATACCACAGTATGAATGGATTGATAGCCATTCGGTTTTGGATTGGCAACATAGTCATCAAATTCTTTTGGTAAGTGTTTGAAATGGGTATGTACGATACCAAGCGCGGTATAACAATCTTGCAATTTTTGCACGATAATTCTGACCGCTCTTACATCATATAAACCACTGAATTCCAGATGTTTCTTTTGCATTTTTCGCCAAATGCTATAGATGTGTTTTGGACGACCGTAAACCTCAACCTGATCAATATTTTCTTTTAAATAACCGGTTAATTCTGTCACAAAATCAGTAATATACTGTTCACGATCTAAACGACGCTCATGCAATAATTTGGCGATATTTCGATATTGTTCTGGATGCAAATAACGGAAACAGTAATCTTCAAGCTCCCATTTCAATTGACCGATACCTAAACGGTTCGCCAACGGGGCATAAATATTGGAACATTCTTTGGCTGCCAACACTTTTTCTTCTTCGCAAAAATGATTTTCCGCATCGCGAAGAAAGGTAATACGTTCGGCAAGTTTGATGATCACACAGCGGAAATCGTCCACCATCGCAAGGAGCATACGGCGCACATTATCCACTTGGGAAGCATTGGCAGAATGACTGGCGTTGAGCTGACGGATGTTATCCATCTCTTCCACGCCTTTGAGTAATTTGGTGATTTTAGGACCAAAATCTTCTTGAATTTGTTCCCAATCTACGAGTTGATTGGCCACTAATGGGAATAGCATCGCAGTGAGCAAACTCTCACTGTCCATATTCATTTCATGCAGAATTTCCACCATTTCCACACCGGATTGCAATGTAAGCACTGCATTTTCCATTTTATCAGCGTGTTCAGCTATTTTAGCTTGAGCGTAATACCAGGCATCAATCAGGGATTTTTCAGTGGCGGCAGGAAGTTTAAGGCTCGAACACCATTGCTCGATCACAAAATCTTGCGGATTTAATAAGTGAGAACCACGAACTGCAACCATAATACCCCCTTGTTGATGAATATGGCTCGGTGACATCCTGTCAACCGAGTTGTCTTTTTAAGACAACAAAAAAGTCTGACTATTCTATCAGAATTTACACTTTATTTGATAAATAATGTCACCGACTCCAAATGACTAGTATGCGGGAACATATCAATCATTGCCGTTTTGATGATACGATAACCGAAAGAGCGAAGTATTTCTGCATCTCGTACTAAGGTTGCAGGGTTGCAAGATACATAAAGAATGCTTTCCGCACCTAGCTCACATAAGGCATTCAGTGCAAAAGCGGCACCGCTACGAGGCGGATCGAGAAGAATTTTATTGAAATGTTGTTTGGCCCAAGGTTGTTCTGAAAAAGCTTGGTCTAAATCGGCTTGATAAAATTCAACATTATCGATGTGGTTAAACTGTGCATTCAATTGGGCTTTTTGTACCATATCAAAAACACCTTCAATTCCAACCGCACTTTTCACACGTTTGGCTAAAGGCAATGTAAAATTGCCCATGCCACAGAACAAATCTAAAACGTGATCGTCCTGATTCAAATCAAGCCAATCTAAAGCCGTCTCAACCATTTTCTGATTTAGATGCGTATTCACTTGAATAAAATCGCGGATATCAAAAGATAAACGAATATCGTCTAACGCATAATAAGGCATTTCACCATGCACAAGTTGAATACCTTGATCATCTTGTAAAAACAAATTTACGGCATTTATACGAGCAAACTCGAGCAACAAAGTGCGGTCAGTTTCGGCTAAATTTCCTTTATAGCGTAACAACATAGCTACGCCATTATCCGCTGAAACCAATTCAATATGCCCTAATTGTTTCGGGGCTGAATATTGCGCCCAAAGTGCGGTCAATTTGGGGATAAGATCATTGATTGCTTGCTCTGCGACTAAGCATTGCTGAATGCTGACTAACTGATTGGAGTTTTTCTGACGAAATCCCATTTCAATAGTTTTGTTTTTAGCATTCCACAGTAAACTTAATCGTACTCGACGACGATAAGCCCATTGTTCACCACAAATCATTGGCATTAATTGAATGGGCTCTGCTTGCAGTTTACTTAAACGAGAAAAAAGGGCTTTCTCTTTAGCTTTACGCTGCATTTCCACAGGAATATGCTGGCCTTGGCAGCCACCACAATGTCCATAATAACGACATTGTGGCTCAACACGCTGATTACTCTCTTGTAGCCATTTTTGTGCAGTCGCTAATCCATATTGACGTTTTTCATCGGTCACTACCGCTTCCACTTTTTCCGTTGGCAACGCGTTTTCAATGAACCAGGTTTTACCTTGAATTTTGGCGACACCTAGCCCTTGATAATCTAAATCCTGAATTTCAGCGACGATTTTTTGCGTGGTTTTCTGTTTTTTTTGTGGAGCGTAAAGTAAAGCCATGATGGTGTTTTAATCTATTTGTATCAAAGAAAGGGATTATTTTAAATAAAGTACATTTTGAGTAAATAATTCTCGACTTTTCAGCGGCTTATCGCCTAAATAAGGTTTAAGTGCGATACGGGTAAAGCGTTTTGCCGCTTGCAAGACTGCCTCATCGGTAAATTCCAAACGCTCAAAAGCGAGTAAATCTCGACCATAAAAGGTCAAGTTATCTTTCACTAACGAGGCGATAAACCCCTTTTCCGCACGGTATTGGTAAGTCATTGATTCATCCACTGGCAAACCTGATCCAGCACAATGCAGAAAATCAATGCCATAACCTAAAATTTTAAGTAAATGAAATTCAAATAAGCGTAATGTAGGTTCGACCTGTGGCTGAGTCGCTAAGCCCGTTAAGCATTGTAGATAATGCTGAAAAAGCTGTGGATTGGCCGTTTCTGGCTCAATCACTCGCATAATCAATTCATTAACATAAAACCCGCTGTATAGAGCCGTCTGTTGTAAAGGTAATGTAATCGCAGCCGGTTCAGCTTTGGTGAGTGTTTTTAATGCGCCTTTCCCTGACCAACGTAGAAGTAATGGCGTAAAAGGCTGTAAGACAGATTTCCATGCCGAACGTTTCGCACGTGCACCTTTTGCAATAACCGTCAAACGTCCCGTTTCTTCAGTGAATAAATCAACCAAAAGGCTGGTTTCACTATAAGGACGACGATGTAATACAAAGCCGCGTTGGAGATCCATAAAAGAATTATTTGCCTGATTTTAATTCACTTGGTTGTTTAACACAGCGTTCTGCGAGCACTTCACCTACGCTAGTTTGTAATTGACTGAAGTCATCACGCTCCTGCCAATACCAACGAATATTCGCATAATTTCTACCACGTTCAGAAATCACACGAGTCAATTTTTCGGTTACATCATTAAAAGTAACGGTCACCTGACTGAGTGTTTTTTTACTTTTCTGTTTTTGCTTCGTATGAACCACACTCACTTCTTTATTGCCTTTACACAAATAAACCGTCGCCGAACCCTTTTGAGATTTTTTATCCACGGTTTGCACTTTCATTTTCTGTGGTGCGGGGTCGCTTAATTCAACATTTTGTGAACAAGCGGAAAGGCAAAGTGCGGTCAAAATTACGCTTAATTTTTTTAACATGAATTCTATTTCCATCAAGGTTTGTTTATGATTGCTCACTTTTCGAAATGAGCAAGGATAAACAATCTCATCTAGAAAAATGGGCGATTACTCGCCCACTAAAAATTATTTTTTATATTGATATGAACCATCGGCTTGACGAATGAACTTACCGCCATTTGATAAACGAAGCTCACTCACTCGGCCTTGACCGTTCACTGAAACCTGTACCTTGTCACCAGGTTTGAAGCTGCTTAATGCATTACCTGCACCATTTGCTTTGGTCATCGCATTCACATCGGCAATATTCAATTTATTATCACGGAATACTTGCATCAGTGAAACACCTTGCGGCACAGTTAATGTTTTTGTTGCACCGGTTGAAGCTGTTTGAGCTACTGGTTCTACAGCTTTCACAGTCTTGTTGGTTGCGGATTTCGCTTCCACAATTTGAACTTTAGTTTCTTTAGTCGCAACAGGTTTAGCTTCTTGAATTTTGCTTTGCTCTTTTTTCACGGTTTGAGTCGGCTGAGCTGTCGCTTTTTCAGTTGCTGGTTTAGGTTGTTTTTTCTCTTGAACCACTGGTGTATGTTCACGACGAGGTTCTGCTTTATGCTCAACCGTTGCAGTATGTTTTTCTGCCGTTGGCTGCACTGTTCTTAGCAATGGTTCTTTACTTGTTGCATCAAGAGTTGGTTTAACTGGCACAGGTTGAGTTGCTGGTTGTTGAGCAACAGTTTGTTGTGCAGGTTCTGCAGTTTGTGATTTAGCGGCATCTGCTTTATCACCTACATATTCCATTGCTGGAGGTGTATCTGATTTAGCATCATTTGCTGTTTGTTCTGTTGTTGCAGGAGCCGTAGTATTATTGTTATCTAATACTGTAGTTTCAACTGGTTGAGACTGATCCAATGATTGGAATTGAACTGGAATTTCATTACTGTTTTGTTGTTCAAAAGACTCCACCGTATCTGAGTTTGGTTTTAGGGTGAAGAAAATGATCAGTAATACCACTAAACCCAAAATTGCAATAAATAAACGACGATGTTTTTCTGGTAACATTTGTAGAACCTTCCATTTTTCAGGTGATTTCAAGCTTGCTGCCGCAGCGGCTGCCGGTGCAACGGTTTCAGCTTGAGTTGTCACTTCTTCAACAATCTCTTCTGCAGGAGAATTTTCAAAAATCACTTTTTCTTCCGCTACGTTTTCTACCTGAACATTCTCAACGGGCTCTTGAGTTCCGAAAGCACTTGATGGCGCTGATTGTTCAGTATTTTCACTTTGAAATGCTTGAGAAGGTGAAAAAGGTTGGCTTGCTGTCGCACCAAAAGTTGGTTCGCGACGAACATGGAATTGCGTATCTGGTTGCTCTTTTTTACCAAATAAACCTTTGGCTTTATCAAAAATTGAGCCACTTTGTTGAACCGGCTTTCTTGGGGTCACAGAGTCTGAATGATTAAATCCTAAATCTAATTCATTTTGAGATGAATTGTCGTTAGGTTGATTTTTATTATCCACGGGATTACCTCGATTTGCTAAACTAAAGATCGCACAAAAAGTGCGGTGAAAAATTGAATCGTATTTTATCGGATCTTACGCTGTGTATAAAGTCTTATTTGGCTCTCCACCGATTTCTCGAGCTAATTTGGGTACTAAATAGCCAGAAGTGAGCGCCTGTAATTCTTTATAAATTTGTAACGCTTTCTCATCTGAAATATAGAAATGGCTCGCACCCTGCACTTTATCCAACAAATGCAAGTAATAAGGCAAAATTCCTGCTTGAAAAAGCTTATCGCTCAAGACTTTTAATGTATGTGGGTTATCATTCACATCCTTTAAAAGGACTGATTGATTGAGTAACGTGACCTTAGCGCCTACCAGTTTTTGCATAGCCAAAGCGAGTTCTTCATCAATTTCATTTGGATGATTGATATGCGTCACAAACACTGTTTGTAATGGGCTTTTTAGCAATAAATCACAAAATTCATCCGTAATGCGTTCTGGAATCACGACCGGCAAACGAGAGTGAATACGCAAACGCTGTAAGTGCGGTATCTTTTCAAGGCGTTCTAATAGCCACGCCCATTCACTATCCTTCGCCATCATCGGATCGCCACCCGAAAAAATCACTTCTTCAATTTCTGGATGTGCGGCGATATAGTCTATTGCTTGTTGCCAACTGACTTTATTGCCTGGATTTTGGTCATAAGGAAAATGGCGACGGAAACAATAGCGGCAATTAACCGCACAGCCTCCTTTTGCCATGAACAGCAAGCGATTTTGGTATTTATGCAGAATATTAGGCACGGCATTTTTTTGCTGTTCGTCTAAAGGATCTTGGCTAAAACCTTCGGCCTCGATAAATTCTTGTTGAGCCGTCATTACCTGTAAAAAAAGTGGGTCTTTCGGATTCCCTTTTTCCATTTTTTCAACAAAAGGTAAAGGCACTCGCATAGCAAAAAGTTTACGGGCAGCGATATCCTCGGCAAAATCCTCAACAGGCAAATTTAAGGTTTTTAACAAGATTTTCGGATCAGAAATCGCATTTTTTAGGGTTTCTAACCAATTTTGTTCTTCTCTAATCGCAATATTTCGGGTTAAAATACGCACTTTCAAACAATCTCTATTTTTTAGGATATTTTTAATATGGCTACATATACTACCAGTGATTTCAAACCAGGTCTAAAATTTATGCAAGACGGTGAGCCTTGTGTGATCGTTGAAAACGAATTCGTTAAACCAGGTAAAGGCCAAGCTTTTACTCGTACTCGTATTCGTAAATTAATTTCAGGCAAAGTATTAGACGTAAACTTCAAATCTGGTACTTCGGTTGAAGCTGCTGATGTTATGGATCTTAACCTCACTTATTCATACAAAGATGATGCATTCTGGTACTTCATGCACCCAGAAACATTTGAACAATACTCTGCTGATGCAAAAGCAGTGGGTGATGCTGAAAAATGGTTATTAGACCAAGCAGATTGTATCGTGACTTTATGGAACGGTGCGCCAATTACTGTTACCCCACCAAACTTCGTAGAATTAGAAATCATCGATACTGACCCAGGTCTTAAAGGTGATACTGCAGGTACTGGCGGTAAACCAGCAACATTAAGTACTGGTGCAGTGGTGAAAGTACCTCTTTTCGTTCAAATCGGCGAAGTAATCAAAGTTGATACTCGTTCAGGCGAATACGTTTCTCGCGTGAAATAGTCTTTTATAGTGAGATAAAAAGAGCGGTCAATATTTAATGAATATTGACCGTTTTTTATTACCTGCTCATTAATTTCTGAGAGATAAAAAATGCGGTTATTTCTAACCGCACTTTAATTGATTATTTTGCTTTTGAGCCTTCTAACTCTAAAGAAGGTTTTCTATCTGAGTTCACACAAATAACTTGCGCAGCCGCATAGAGCGTTGTGTTAGGTTTTAAGCTAATGGTGTATTTCTCTTGTTTTTTCGGTGCGGCGCGTAAACCTTCACCCCAGAAATCATCATAAAAATCAGTACGAACTTGAGTTAAATGGTAGTTCTTACAGTTTAAAATTTTATATTGGCGAACAGAACGCGCATAGCGTCTTTTCTCATTTGGATACACATATAAACCTTTATCCAAATTCACCACGGCATCAAAGTGCACTTGGTTTAAATCTTGGTTATCTACCCAAATAGAATCAGTATCAATGTAGTAATTTTTATCTTTTACTAATCGCACATACCCTACTCTATCTTTTGAAGGAGGTGTTAATGTCACCTCTTCTTGTGTAACTGGCGATTGAACAGCTGAACAGCCTGCTAAAAGGGCTACACCTAAAAACGTTAATGCTAATTTTTTCATTTTTCCTCCTTAAAGCTTTCTAAAGCCTACTGTTAATCTTTTTATACCT
Organism: Haemophilus sp.; assembly: GCA_019423005.1. Taxonomy (GTDB): domain Bacteria; phylum Pseudomonadota; class Gammaproteobacteria; order Enterobacterales; family Pasteurellaceae; genus Haemophilus_D. The sequence continues at coordinate 9,480 of JAHZCF010000030.1, read as the reverse complement.
TAGCTTAATATTTTACCGTATGTCCATATCCTTCAAGAATCGTTTTGATATGTTCAAGCGATTCTTTCGTCGGTGGCAAAACATCTGCGAGCTCATACTCAAAGCCAAGGGTTTTCCATTTATGAGCCCCTAATCGATGATAAGGGAGAAGTTCGACTTTTTCAATATTGGTCATACCTTCAATAAACTGTCCGAGCAGATGAACATCATGATCGTTATCGGTATAACCTGGAACCACCACATAACGAATCCAGGTTCGCTGATTACGTTTTTGCAGATATTTAGCAAACTCAAGTGTCCGTTTATTTGGTACACCAATAAGGTTTTGGTGTACTTGATCGTTAAGTTCTTTTAAATCAAGCAAAACAAGATCGGTTACATCGATCAGTTCATCAATAATGTGATCATAATGACGTACAAACCCATTAGTATCCAAACAAGTATTAATGCCTTCTGCTTTACAAGCTCGGAACCAATCGCGTACAAACTCAGCTTGAAGAATGGCTTCACCACCTGATGCTGTTACACCACCACCGGTTGCATTCATAAAATGGCGATAGCTCACGACTTCTTTCATGAGTTCTTCCACACTGATTTCGCGACCACCATCAAGATCCCAAGTATCACGGTTGTGGCAATATTTGCAACGCATTAAACAGCCTTGCATAAATAAAATAAAACGAATGCCGGGACCATCCACGGTTCCACAGGATTCAAAGGAGTGAATTCTTCCTAGAACAGACATACATAAATTTCCAAAAAATAAATCTAGCTAAATTTTACCAAAAATATCATCTATAAAAAATGAGCCTGACTTAAATCAGGCTCATAATTTTTATGTTCCCGCTAAAGTGCGGTTAAATTTTATCGTGTTTTAGAACGATTCTGTGAATGTACGAGTTACAACGTCTTGTTGTTGCTCTTTAGTTAAAGAGTTAAAACGCACTGCGTAACCAGATACACGAATAGTTAATTGCGGATATTTATCCGGATTTTCCATCGCATCTAATAACATTTCACGGTTTAATACGTTCACATTTAAGTGTTGACCACCTTCTACTGCAGCTTCGTGGTGGAAGTAACCATCCATTAAGCCTGCAAGGTTGCGACGTTGTGCTTCTGGATCTTTACCTAATGCATTTGGTACGATTGAGAAGGTATAAGAAATACCATCTTTCGCGTAAGCAAATGGAAGTTTAGCTACAGAAGTTAATGATGCCACCGCACCTTTTTGGTCACGACCGTGCATTGGGTTAGCACCTGGTCCGAATGGTGCGCCGGCACGGCGACCATCTGGGGTGTTACCTGTTTTCTTACCATAAACCACGTTAGAAGTAATGGTTAATACAGATTGTGTAGGCACAGCGTTGCGGTAAGTTTTAAGTTTTTGAATTTTCTTCATGAAACGTTCAACTAAGTCACAAGCGATGTCATCAACACGGTTGTCATTGTTACCATATTGTGGATATTCACCTTCGATCTCGAAGTCGATCGCTACATTGCTTGCTACAACATTGCCATCTTTATCTTTGATGTCGCCACGAATTGGTTTAACTTTCGCATATTTAATTGCTGAAAGTGAGTCCGCTGCAACAGAAAGACCTGCGATACCACAAGCCATGGTACGGTATACATCACGATCATGTAACGCCATTAAGGCTGCTTCATATGAATATTTATCGTGCATGTAGTGGATGATATTTAAGGCTGTCACATATTGTTTTGCCAACCAATCCATAAAGCTATCCATACGAGTCATGACTGTGTCGAAATCTAACACTTCATCAGTAATTGGTGCAGTTTTCGGACCTACTTGCATACCTAATTTTTCATCGATACCGCCGTTGATTGCGTATAACAATGTTTTCGCTAAGTTTGCACGAGCACCGAAGAATTGCATTTGTTTACCAACAACCATTGGTGATACACAACATGCGATTGCGTAGTCATCATTGTTGAAGTCTGGACGCATTAAATCATCGTTTTCGTATTGAACAGATGAGGTATCAATCGATACTTTCGCACAGAAACGTTTGAAGTTTTCAGGTAATTGTTCAGACCAAAGAATTGTTAAGTTTGGTTCTGGAGAAGTACCCATGTTGTAAAGGGTGTGTAAAATACGGAATGTATTTTTGGTTACTAATGTACGGCCGTCTAACCCCATACCTGCGATGGTTTCAGTTGCCCACATTGGGTCACCAGAGAATAATTGATCGTATTCAGGTGTACGTAAGAAACGAACCATACGAAGTTTCATGACTAAGTGGTCAACTAATTCTTGTGCTTCAGTTTCAGTAAGTTTACCTGCTTTTAAATCACGTTCGATATAGATATCGATAAAGGTTGCAGTACGACCAAATGACATCGCTGCACCGTTTTGTGATTTGATTGCGGCTAAGTAAGCAAAGTACATCCATTGAATTGCTTCTTTAGCATTAGTTGCAGGGTTAGAAATATCGTAACCGTAGCTTGCTGCCATTTGTTTCATTTGGCCTAATGCGCGGTGTTGTTCTGCGATTTCTTCACGTAAACGGATAGTTGCTTCAAGATTTACGCCATCTTCTAAGTCTTTTTGTAAAGAAGAGAATTGTGCATATTTATCTTTCATTAAGAAGTCAACACCATAAAGTGCTACACGACGATAGTCACCAATGATACGACCACGGCCGTAAGCATCTGGAAGACCAGTTAATACACCTGATTTACGACAACGTAAAATGTCTGGCGTATAAACATCGAACACACCTTGGTTATGGGTTTTACGATATTCAGTGAAGATTTTTTTCACTTCAGGATCTAATTCACGACCGTAAATTTTGCATGATCCTTCCACCATTTTAATACCACCGAATGGCATAATGGCACGTTTTAATGGAGCATCGGTTTGAAGACCTACGATTTTCTCTAAGTCTTTATTGATATAACCTGGTGCGTGAGAAGTAATCGTTGAAGGGGTATGTTCGTCAAAGTCTAATGGCGCATGTGTGCGGTTTTCAACTTTAATTCCTTCCATAACGGTTTCCCAAAGTTTTGTTGTCGCTTCGGTTGGACCTGCTAAGAAAGAATCATCACCTTCATACGGGGTGTAGTTCTTTTGAATAAAATCACGCACGTTGACGTTTTCTTGCCAATCACCGGCAACGAATCCTGCCCACGCAACTTTTTGTGCTTCATTAAGTTCTGACATAGTCATTTCCTTTTTTAATTGATAAAAAATAAGTCTGTTTAGTTCGTTAGTACATTAGTGAGCTTTGGTTAAATAACGTTGGAATAAGCCGATACAAACCGCACCACCCACAATGTTTCCTAACGTTACTGGAATCAAATTCTTCACAATGAAATGATAGAGATCTAAATCTGCATATTTCATTGGATCCACCCCAATTTGTTGCCAAAATTCTGGCGTACTAGAATGAGCTGTGATAATGCCTAGTGGAATCATAAACATATTTGCCACACAGTGTTCAAAACCAGATGCGACAAATAAACCAATCGGCATTATCATAATAAATGCTTTGTCTGTAACAGTTTTACCGGAATAAGACATCCATACCGCTACACACACCATAATGTTACATAAAATACCAAGGTTAAATGCTTCAAACCAAGTATGATGAATCTTATGTTGAGCGGTTGCCAAAATGGTTAAACCCCATTGACCATTTGCTACCATGGTTTGTCCCCCAAACCAAATAACTGCAGCAATAAATAAACCGCCCACAAAATTGCCCAAATATACCACAATCCAATTTCGGATCATTTGACTTGTGGTTATCTTACCGCCTACGCGGGCAACTAAGGTTAAAGTAGAAGAGGTGAATAATTCAGATCCTAAAATTACCACCATAATTACGCCTAAAGAGAAAACTAACCCACCGACTAACTTGGTTAATCCCCAAGGCGCTCCTGCGCTTGCTGTTTGTGTCGTCGTATAGAATACAAAGGCTAAAGCAATACAAGCCCCAGCACTAATACCAGACAGAAATGATAAAAATGGGCGTTTTTGCGCTTTATACGCAGCAACGCTTTCAGCATAATCCGTTGCTTCAACTGGTGTGAGAGCAACAGAAGATTGATTTAAATTTTCTGATGCCATATCTAACTCCAAATAGTTGGTTTATTATTTCTTATACTACAACATAGGTATCCCTATACCCATTTGGTATTCTACTCTCTTATAAAACCATTGCAAGAAATCCCCAACTTATTCTAAAAAAATTTGATATTTTGCAAGTTTTGGTAAATTTTCTGCTCAAAAAATAAAAAAGCGGAATATCACTATTCCGCTTTTCATATAAAAATAACAACATTAAAACACGATACGATCTCGGTTTTTCTCTAGTGTGGCTTTGCCAATACCTTGTACTTCAAGTAGTTGTTCTGCCACAGTGAAATTACCGTGTTTTTCACGATATTGTACAATGGCTTCTGCTTTTTTCGCCCCAATACCAATCAGTGCTTTTTGAATTTCTGATGCACTAGCGGTATTGATATTTAATTTATCACTCACCGTTTGTTGTACAGTTTGTGATGGTGCTTGTACAGCAGTTTGTTCCTGCATTTGCGGTTGAGCCTGCTCAGATGTCTTTTCTTCAGCAAGCGCTTGTGTACTCAACATCGCGCCTGCAATAAACAATGAACTAAATAAATGTTTCATCAATTTCATAAAAATGCCCTTTATTAACAAATAAGTACCGTTGATTCATATCAACAGTGACATTTTTAAGAAACACGGAAAACACGCAAGAAATCGACCGTACTTTTGCGATCTTGATCGCAAAAATTACATTTAAGCAAATAAAAAAACGACCTTAGCGAACCACTACAGCTGTGCCACTCGCAATCACCATAAACATACTTTTATTGCTTACTGTTGCGTAATTAATCTCTACGCCAACCACAGCATTAGCCCCTAAAGCAATCGCTTTTTCTTCCAACTCTTTCAAGGCATCTTGGCGTGCACGACTAATACGACGCTCATAAACACTAGAACGCCCACCAATCACATCAGTAATAGCCGCAAAAAAATCACGTATGAAGTTTGCCCCAGCAATCACTTCCCCAAAGACGACTTGTTTATATTCTACGATTTGTTTCCCTTCAATATTAGGCGTAGTGGTAATAATCATTTTGTATCCTTTAATTCTTGTTAAAAATCAACCGCACTTTAGGCAGTTAATTTTGATTTCAAAACAGCTAATGCCTTCGCACGATGAGAAATTTTCTTTTTCTCTACGGTTTCTAATTCGGCAAAGGTACAGTCTTTTTCAGGGCTAAAAAAGAGCGAGTCGTAACCGAAGCCATTTTCACCTTTTTCTTCATAAATAATCTGCCCGTCACATTCACCTTGAGCAATGATCGGAGAAGGATCACTTGGGTGTTGTAATAACACAATCGTACTTACAAATTTTGCTTGGCGACGTTCAGTCGGTACATCGGCTAATTCTGCCAATAATTTTTCTCGGTTTTTCGCATCAGCTTCATCACCATCCACACCTGCATAACGAGCAGAATACAATCCAGGCGCACCATTTAACGCATCCACCACAAGACCGGAATCATCTGCAATGGCCGGTAAACCTGATTTTTCAGATGCATAACGTGCTTTCAGAATGGCATTTTCAACAAACGTTAAGCCTGTTTCCTCTTGGCTTTCAATGCCTAAATCGGTCTGAGCAATGACTTCAAAACCGAAATCAGCTAACACATCTGCCATTTCTTTTACTTTGCCTTTATTACCCGTGGCAAGCACAATTTTTTGTTTCATGATTTTGTCCTTCATATCAAACATTGTCTCATTTTAGCATCTCACCAAAAAATTTCGGAATAAATATTGACCTTAACCTTAGGTTAATGTTTATGATTTGCGCCCATTCAGTTATCACATAGGAGCAAAACATGAAAAAATTTATGACTTTTATCGTACTTAGCACTGCTGCTGTTTCAATTTGTGCCCAAGCGAATGAACAACAGCATCAAACACACATGAATATGCCAATGTCGACAGATTCTGCAATGCAACAAGAATTAATGCAAGGTATGAATCAGATGCATCAAGATATGATGGCGGCTATGCAATATCAAGATCCTGACGTCGCTTTTGCAGCAGGTATGTTGCCACATCATATTGGCGCAGTAAAGATGGCGGAAGTCGAATTAAAATACGGAAAAGATCCCGAGATGCATAAGCTTGCTGAGAATATTATTAACGCTCAAAAAGCAGAAATTGAACAAATGCAAAAATGGCTTAAAGTGCACAATAAAAAATAAAATAACACAAAAAAAGTGCGGTAAATTAACCGCACTTTTTTAATAGAATTAGTTCACTTCTTTTATTCTGAACTCTTTTGGCACTTCAAAGAACATATTTTCTTCTAAGCCTTGAAGCTCTTCAATAGCATCGGCACCAAATTCTTTTAATCGAGCAATCACAGATTGCACCAATTCTTCCGGTGCAGAGGCCCCCGCTGTTACGCCAATTGTTTCAACGCCTTCAAACCAATCTGCCGACACATCATTTGGATCATCAATCAATTTTGATTTCACCCCCATACGCGATGCCAACTCAGCTAAACGGTTAGAATTTGATGAGTTTTTAGAACCTACAACGACCACTAAATCACATTGTTTCGCTAATTCACGCACCGCTTCTTGTCGATTAGTTGTGGCATAGCAAATATCGTTTTTATGTGGGCCTTGAATCGCAGGATATTTATCTTTCAATGCACTGATAGTTTCCGCCGTATCATCAAGAGAAAGTGTGGTTTGTGTCATAAAGGTTAAATCATCACTTTCTTGAACCGGCAAACGAGCAATATCTTCCACGCTTTCAATTAAGAAAATACCACCTTCCTCGTTGCTGTACTGCCCCATTGTGCCTTCCACTTCTGGATGCCCTTTGTGTCCGATCAAAATCGCTTTCGTCCCTTTACGGCTCGCACGAGCCACTTGCATATGTACCTTGGTTACCAACGGACAAGTTGCATCAAATACTTTTAACTGGCGATCTTTTGCTTCTTGACGAACGGCTTGTGACACGCCATGAGCGGAGAAAATCACAATGGCACCATCTGGCACTTCACTTAATTCTTCTACAAAAATTGCCCCACGCTCACGCAAACCATTCACCACAAAACGATTATGCACCACTTCATGACGCACATAAATTGGTGCACCATGAATTTCAAGCGCTAATTCAACAATGCTAATGGCTCGATCGACACCCGCGCAAAATCCGCGAGGGTTAGCTAAAATTATCTTCATTTTTGACCGCTCTTTTTATCACCTTTAAAGGCATCTAATGCTAATAAACCCGCACCAATACAAATCGCAATATCTGCCACATTGAATACCGGATAATGATAAATATCCCAATAAAAATCTAAGAAATCCACCACAAAACCGTTATACGCACGGTCCACCATATTGGCTAACGCACCACCAATAATCAGTGCATAAGCTGAGTTTTGTAATTTTTGTTCTGCTGAATTCTTTTTCATAAAGTAAGCCAGCATTAAAGAAATTCCAATCGCAAGCACGATAAAGAAATATTTCTGCCAGCCATCATGTTCAGCAAGAAAGCTAAACGCTGCACCATAGTTACGCACATAGGTTAAATTAAAAACGGGTAATAAGTTCACGCTTTCATAGAGATCAAAGCGTTGCACTACAATATATTTGGTCAGTAAATCAAGGATAAATGCGACCGCACTTATCCAAAGGAATGAAAGTCCTGTTTTATTTTTTGTCATAGGAAATTATCTGTTTTTATAAATGGACGATGATTTTAGCAACTCGAACAACCTTTATAAAGTAAAAGGCATCAAATCATAAAAGGCGAACACATTGGTTCGCCTTTCAATGTTTATTATTTTTTCTTCACCGGTCTTTGCCAACCTTGAATATGGCGTTGTGGCACACGAGTGATCACAAGCTCATCTTTCTCAATATTTTGAGTAATCGTTGAGCCCGCACCGATCGTTGCGCCATCGGCTACAGTAACTGGTGCAACTAACTGCGTATCTGAGCCCACGAATACATTGTTACCAATGATTGTTTTAAATTTATTCGCACCGTCATAGTTACAAGTAATGACACCCGCACCGATGTTACAGTTTTCACCGATTTCAGTATCACCCACATAAGTGAGGTGGTTTACCTTAGAGCCTTTACCCACTGTGGATTTTTTAATTTCCACGAAGTTACCCACATGGGTTTCAGCCGCTAATTCAGCACCTGGACGTAAACGAGAGAATGGACCAATCGCCGCCTTCTCACCAATTGTCGCATCTTCTAAAACAGAATAAGGCTTGATTTCAACATCATCACCAATGGTCACGTTTTTCAATACGCAACCTGCACCGATTTTTACACGGTCACCCAAGCGCACATTGCCTTCCACAATTACATTCACATCAATTTCAACATCTTTACCGTGCTCTAATGTGCCGCGTAAATCAAAACGCTCAGGGTCAATCAACATCACACCTGCAAGTAAAAGTTTTTCTGCTTGTTTACGTTGATAATAGCGTTCCATTTTGGCTAATTGTAGGCGATTATTTACCCCTTCAACTTCCATAAAATCAGTTGCTTGAACAGCTACAATCGGACAACCATCTTGATGAGCTAAGCCAATTACATCAGTAATATAAAACTCGCCTTGTGCATTATTATTATCTAAACGCGCTAACCATTTTTTGAAACTTGCACCATCTGAAACTAACACACCTGTATTAATCTCTTGAATTTTAAGCTGCTCAGGCGTTGCATCTTTTTGTTCAACAATCCCTACAACTTTGCCATTTTCACGTACGATTCGACCATAACCCGTTGGGTTATCTAATACGACCGTTAACACTGCAATACCATTTTCAGGTTTCGCATCGATTAATTTTTGCAATGTTTCTGGTGTAATCATTGGACCATCGCCATACACCATTAAAACATTTTCATCATCACGGAAAAAAGGCATTGCTTGTTGCATAGCATGTCCTGTACCCAACTGTTCCGCTTGGAACACCCAGTTCACGCTTTCATTTGCCAAACGCTCACGCATTAATTCGCCACCGTGACCATAAATCAAATGTACGTTTTCTGCACCTAATTGATTTGCCGTATCAATCACATGTTTTACCATCGGTTTACCTGCCACTTTGTGCAAGACTTTAGGTAAATCAGAATACATACGAGTGCCTTTACCGGCCGCTAAAATCACCACGCTTAATGCTTTATTTGTCATAAATTCTTCTCTTCTTTATAAAAAATTTGGGCGTATTCTATCGTAGAATGGAGAATATGATAAGCCATTTAATTTTCATACATTCCTGACAAGACAAGATTGTATAAAAATCTCAAATCCTGTAAACTATCCTCCCGTCTTGATAGCTAATCATCTTTTTCTTTTATTTTTGACCGCACTTTTCAGTATTCTGCACAAATTTGCATAAAAGATGATTGGCTATAATCATTTTTATCCCAACA
>JAHZCF010000003.1 GCA_019423005.1 Haemophilus sp. | reverse complement strand
GGTTTCTTGGTTAATTTTATTTTTTGAAAAATCCACTAAGATTTGATTTTCAAAACTTAAAGAATAATCGTTAAAACGATTTTGTTCTTGTTTGAACAAATCAGCAATCGTGGTATTAGCCAGCTGAGATTGATGAGCTTCAAGTGCTTTCCAAGCTTGTGTATTGGTTGGGTTGATATTTTTCATGAATATTTCCTTTTAAAAATTGAATTCTTTACGTTTTTGCTTTCTTACAAAAACAATTAATCGACATATTCTGTTATAACACGAGGGGTTAATTTTGTAATCAATTCATAGCTTAAAATACCACTGTATTTAGCTACCGTTTCAATTGGTAATTCCTTACCCCATAAAATCACTTCATCACCTACTTTATCTTGGCTATCTGCGCCTAAATCTACCGTTAGCATATCCATTGAGACACGACCAACAATAGGCACAATACGGCCATTTAAATAAACCGGTGTACCTTCTGGCACATCACGCGGATAGCCATCACCGTATCCAATAGCGACAACACCAATTTTGGTATCTTTCGGACTGGTCCAAATGCCACCATAGCCAACAGGTTCACCTTTTTTATGTTCTCGCACCGCAAGTAATGAAGAAGTTAAGTTCATCACGGGGATTAAACCAAATTCAGCACCGACAGTATCCGTTGGTGAAATGCCATACATAATAATCCCTGGACGAATACAATCTAAATGAGCCTCAGGCCAGAATAAAATCCCGCCAGATGCCGCAATGGTTCTTTCTCCACCTTTATCTTTTGTCGCTTGAAGGAAACGATCAAGCTGAACTTGAGTATAATCAGAATCTAGTTCATCAGCACGGCTAAAATGGCTGACAAAACCTAAGTGCGGTTGAATTTGAGGGAGTTTTTTCAGCTCTTGATAAAAATAGTCCACTTCATCAAGCGACACACCTAAACGGTGCATCCCCGTATCAATCTTCAACCAGACTTTGATTGGACTTGGCACTGCAGCTCGCTTTAATGCTTCAAGCTGTTCACGGTTATGTACCACCGTTTCAATGTTATTTACCGCAATAATCGGTAAGTCTTTTTCATCAAAGAATCCTTCTAGTAATAAGATCGGTTTGATAATACCGTTAGAGCGTAACGATAACGCCTCTTCTAAACGCGCTACGGCAAAGCAATCTACCATGCTTTCTAAAGCAGATGAAACAAATACCACGCCATGACCATATGCGTTTGCTTTTACCACGGCAATAATTTTGCTATGTGGCGCTTTTTCTTTAATAACTTGTAAATTATGTTTTAAGGCAAGCGAACTGATTTTCGCTGTTGCCGGTTTTACGTTCATTTTTCTAATCCGTTCTATCTTGCCTAATAATCATCTCTGTATTCACGCTGTTCGGCAAGGTTATCAAAGCGTGAGAATTGACCGTTAAATGCTAAACGTACACGACCAATCGGACCGTTACGTTGTTTACCAATAATGATTTCAGCAACACCTTTATCTTCAGTATTATCGTTATACACTTCGTCACGATAAATAAACATGATCAAGTCAGCATCCTGCTCAATAGAGCCTGATTCACGCAAGTCCGAGTTTACTGGGCGTTTATCTGCACGTTGTTCCAATGTACGGTTAAGCTGGGAAAGAGCTACAACGGGGACTTCTAATTCTTTCGCTAAGGCTTTTAAAGAACGTGAAATCTCAGCAATCTCTAAGGTTCGATTATCTGAGAATGCCGGTGCACGCATTAACTGAAGGTAATCCACCATAATCATGCTCAAACCATTGTTTTCGCGGTACACACGACGTGCTCGAGAGCGCAATTCTGTTGGAGTTAAACCTGAAGAATCATCGATATAAAGGTTATTTTTTTGCTTAAACATCCCAAACACGCTGGCAATTTTGCTCCATTCCGTTTCATCCAAGTTTTGACCAGTACGAATTTTGGTTTGATCTACCCGAGCAAGAGAGGCAATCACACGCATCATGATTTGTTCCGCAGGCATCTCTAAACTGAATACCAACACAGGCTTATCACTTGCCATGGCGGCATTTTCACAAAGGTTCATCGCAAACGTGGTTTTACCCATAGAAGGACGTGCAGCGACAATGATGAGGTCTGAAGGCTGTAAACCTGCTGTTTTCTTATCTAAGTCAACAAAGCCCGTTGTGACCCCTGTCACACCGCTATGATTTTCAAGCTTACTTAAGGTATCAATTCGAGCAATAGTACTTTCCAACACGCTGATCACATTTTGAGGTCCTTCAGTTGAAGAGCTACGTTTTTCAGCAATAGCAAACACTTCTCTCTCGGCTTCATCCAACACCATTTTGATGTCTTTGCCTTTCGGAGAATAGCTGCTTTCTGCGATACGATTTCCCACAGCAATAAGCTCACGCAAAATCGCTTTTTCACGTACGATTTCAGCATAAGCCAAAATATTAATGGCATTTGGGGTGTTATTAGAAAGATCAGCTAGATAAGCAAAACCGCCTACGGAATCGCTAATACCTTTTGCTTTAAGGGCTTGATCAAGGGTGATTAAATCAATCGGTGTTTGATTACGCATTAATTCTTCCATGGTTTGGAAGATTGCTTTATGCGCAAAAGTATAAAAATCCTCAGCGATCACTCTTTCTGCAATACCATCCCAGTGCTGATTACTCAACATGATGCCGCCAAGTACGGCTTGTTCAGCTTCAGTGGAATGAGGCGGGATGCTAACTTGTTCAGTTTTCTGATCAGGTGATTGGATTTGTCTTTGTGATGCCATAAGGATTTCAATTTAAACTAAAAAACTATGCTTATGATACCGCAAATACGAGGTGGTTTTAAGAAAAAAGTGCGGTGAATATTTTCAATATTTTAGACATAAAAAACGGTGGAAAAATCCACCGCTCTTTTTTTATTCAGGAATGTTGATTATTCAACAGTTAAAGTACGACAAACGTTAGTTGTACCTTCTGATTCATCACCTTGTGTTAATAAAACAAGATCACCTGAAACTAAATAACCTTTTTCTTTTAATAGGTTAATGGCTGCTTTTGCACCTGCAGCGCTACGAGATTCACCATCAAAATGAACTGGTGTGACACCGCGGTATAATGCGCAACGGTTTAATGTTTCTTGAACACGAGAAAGTGCAAAGATTGGTAAACCTGAGCTGATACGTGACATTAATAGTGGCGTACGACCAGAGTGGCTTAAGGTAATGATTGCTGCAATACCGCTTAAGTGGTTTGCTGCGTACATTGCTGACATCGCTACAGATTCTTCAATATCTCTGAATTCACGATCTAAACGGTGTTTAGAAATATTGATGCTTGGCATTTTTTCTGCACCTAAACATACGCGAGCCATTGTCGCCACAGTTTCAGCTGGATATTGACCTGCAGCAGTTTCTGCTGAAAGCATTACCGCGTCAGTACCATCTAATACCGCATTTGCCACGTCCATCACTTCTGCACGAGTTGGCATTGGGTTGCTGATCATTGACTCCATCATTTGAGTTGCAGTAATAACCGCACGATTTAATTGACGTGAACGACGAATTAATTTTTTCTGTACGCCAACCAATTCTGGGTCACCAATTTCAACACCTAAGTCACCACGCGCAACCATAATTACATCAGAAGCGAGAATGATATCATCCATTGCTGCTTCATCAACGACTGTTTCAGCACGTTCAACTTTAGCAACGATTTTCGCGTCTAAACCTGCTTGTTTTGCTAATTCACGCGCATAGTTTAAATCTGCACTTGAACGAGGGAAAGATACAGCTAAGTAATCTACACCAATACGTGCAGCTGTGATGATATCTGCTTTATCTTTTTCAGTTAATGCGTCTGCAGATAAACCACCACCTAATTTGTTGATCCCTTTATTGTTTGATAACGGACCACCAACTGTCACTTCAGTAAATACTTTTGCACCGTCAGTAGAAAGAACTTTTAATTGAACACGGCCATCATCTAATAAAAGAATATCGCCAGGAACAACGTCTTGTGGAAGAGTTTTATAGTCTAAACCAACGGCTTCTTGATTACCCTCACCTTTTGGTAATTCCGCATCAAGAATAAATTTATCACCAACATTTAAGAAAATTTTGCCATCTTTAAAAGTAGAAACACGAATTTTAGGACCTTGTAAGTCACCTAAAATTGCCACGGTTTTACCTAATTTTTGAGCAATTGAACGAACACGCTCAGCACGGCCGATATGATCGTCTGGTGTACCGTGAGAAAAGTTCATACGCACAACATTAGCGCCTGCTGCGATAATTTTTTCAAGATTGTTATCGCGGTCTGTTGCTGGACCCATTGTACATACAATCTTCGTTCTTCTTAATTTTCTAGACATTATCTAAACTCCACAAATGGTTACAATTTACTTAAAGCTTTTTTAAATTTCGGCTCATCCGAGATAAAAAACGCTGGGGATTATACGCTTAAACCTGCATAAAATCAAAATAACTACTGAGACTTTTTAAATCAGATTTTGGTTATTTTTTTAGCAGCTAAATTTAACTTAAAACAAATCCTCTTGTTTTCATCCTTAAAACTGTTTATCATCTGCCACATCTTTTACGCGACTATAGCTCAGTTGGTTAGAGCACCACCTTGACATGGTGGGGGTCACTGGTTCGAGTCCAGCTAGTCGCACCATATTACAATCCCAAGCTTTTTAGCTTGGGATTTTTTCTTTTTATCCCCTGTTTAATTTGAATAAATTTTTTCTGAATAAATCACACATATAAATGAAAATAATTTGCATTGATCGACGAAAACGTTTTCGCTATACTTGCAACTCTTTTATTATCTATCGGGTTATATATCGGAAAACAATTATGAAATTTAAATTAAGCCTTATTTCAACCGCACTTTTGGCGAGTTTCTCCGCTTCTACTTTTGCAGAAACTGAACAAGCCGCAAATACAAACACCGAAGTACTTGAGCAAATCAATGTTCAAGATACGGGGATTAAACAAAATGGTTATCAAACAACTGGGACATCCGTTGTATCGAAAGCTGAAGTGCCTGTATTCGACACACCAAACACAGTAAATATTCTTTCAACCAAACTATTGGAAGATCGCAAACCTGAATCACTCATTGATGCACTTTATAATGTCAGTGGTGTAAGTCAAGCGAATACATTAGGTGGTATGTTTGACTCTATTCAGAAACGTGGTTTTGGTGGAAACCGTGATAACTCGATTATGCGTAACGGTTTACAAGCTGGCCCAGCTAAAAACTTTAGTGCAACAACTGAAACTGTTGAGGTTTTAAAAGGACCTGCATCTGTACTTTATGGTATTCAAGATCCTGGTGGTGTGGTTAATATCATTACTAAAAAACCACAACAAACGCCACGTTATGTCGTTGGTGGAACCTTAGGTAATCATAGCCTATGGGGAACACAATTGGACTTCACTGGCGGTTTAGGAAATGGTTTTGCTTACCGCTTTATCTATGACAAACAAGAAAAAGACTACTGGCGTAATTTTGGCAAAGTAAAAAATACCACTTACGCCCCCTCTCTTTCTTGGGAAAATGATAAAACTAAAGTACTTCTTTCTTATGAACACAAAGATATTCTTGAGCCATTTGATCGTGGTACAAATCTTTTAACGGCAACTAATGCATTACCGGATATTCCTGTATCACGTCGTTTAGATGAACCAAATAATGAAACAACCGCGAAAACCGATAACATCGATTTTAAAATTGAACACAAATTAAGTGATGGTTGGAAATTAAATGCGGGTTATAGCTATGCGCGTTACAAATATTTCTACGATCAAGCTCGTATTACAAATGTTAACGTTAAAACACGTACAGCCCGCCGCGCGATTGAACAGCAACAAGGCGATCAACGCGTTCATAGCGGTACATTAAATATCGTTGGTGAATTTGGTATTGGTGATATTGCTAACCGCTTTGTAGCCGGTATTGATGCAATGCGTAATATTCGTGATCTTGGTCCTATTTATAACCAAGGCATCATGAATTCTGATATCAATATTGATAATCCAAACTATACCAGCCCCGTTGCGGAACATAAAAATGGTAACGGCAACGCCTACCAATATAACTATCTCAAAACCGTTGGTGTTTATATTCAAGATACCGCCTACTTTACAGATAACTTTATCGTGACGGGCGGTTTACGTTATGAGTACTTTGATCAATTTGCGGGACGCCATTGCTTAAATGCGGATCCTGCAAACTGTAAAAAAGGTCAAAATCCAACAAAAACCGGAAATACTGATCAGCACGATGGCAAATTATTGTATCAATTAGGTGCCGTATATAAATTTACGCCACATATTGCGACCTTTGCAAACTATGCTGAATCTTTCCGCCCACAAATGAGTGTGGCAACACCTGTTAGCGGCGATTTAAAACCTGAACAAGGCAAATCTTTTGAAATTGGTGCAAAATACGAAAACTCAGGCTTTAATGCGACACTTGCATTATTCAATATCAGTAAACGTAATGTGGCTGAAACCGTTGGTTCTGGTTCAAATGCGCAATTGAATATCGTCGGCAAACAACGTTCTCGTGGTGTGGAATTTGATCTTAATGGTCAAATTACGGATAGTCTAAGCGTAGCAGCTAACTATACCTACACCAAAGTAAAATCACTTGAAAACGAGCGTTATCCTGATGCGGTAAATCAACAACTTTCAGGTGTACCAAAACATCAAGCTTCTCTATTCTTAGCTTATAACGTAGGTGAATTTGATTTTGGTAACATCCGTGTTGGTGGTGGTGCTCGTTATTTAGGTTCTTGGTATGCTTATAACAGTGATTACACAAAAGCATACAAATTACCTCATGCCGTGGTATATGATGCCTTTATTGCTTACGATACAAAAATCTCTGGCAAGAAAGTATCCTTCCAACTTAACGGTAAAAACTTAACAGATAAAACTTACTATCCATCTACCTCTGGTAACGCAACAAACACGTTAATCCCTGTTGCATTAGGTTATGGACGTGAATTTATCTTCAACACGAAAGTTGAGTTTTAATTGAGCGCACAATACGAGGGCGAATCATTTCGCCCTTTTTTCGTTTTTTACTTTATGGATAATCAATGAATTGGCAAACTGAACTTAACTCAAGTTTAAGCTGGATTTTGACCGCACTTTTCTGGGTAGTTTTATGCTTTAGCATGATGATGATAGCATTAAAACAAACCTCATTTGGTCAAAAGTTTTGGCATATTGCATCTCCTTCAATTAATCGCCGTAACAGCATCAAAATCATCGTTATGCTACTGGTGTTGTTTACCATGATTTTGTTAGAAGTGCGTTTCAGCGTACTCAACTCTTTTTTCTATAACGGGCTTTATAGCTCAATGCAGGAATTAGATGCGGATAAGTTTTGGTTCTTTGCAAAACTGAATGCCCTCTTAGTATTGGTACAAGTTATCCACTCCATCGCCGATTATTTCTTGCAACAAGTATTTGAAATCCGTTGGTTGGAAAACTTGAATAAAGTCCTTGTTAAACGATGGTTAGAAAATAAAAAATACTATCGCCTCAAATACGAAAAAGATCTGCCCGATAATATTGATCAACGTATTGAACAAGATGCACGTGAATTTATCAGTAGTACTGTAAAAATTGTGCGCGGTATGATTAATTCTATTCTGACTACCATTGAATTCACCATCATTCTTTGGTCACTTTCTGGAATATTAAGTCTTTTCGGTTTGAATATCGAAAAAGGCGTCGTTTTCTTTATTTATGCCTTTATTATCCTGGCAACATTAATGTCTGTATGGATTGGTCACCCTTTGATCAAGCTGAACTTCAATAAAGAAAAACTCAATGGTGACTACCGTTATTCTTTAATTCGAGTGCGAGATAATGCGGAAAGTATTGCATTCTATCAAGGTGAACAGCAAGAACAACATTTACTGAAAAACAAATTTGCCGAAATTATTCATAACCGTTGGGCAATTGTATTGAGAATGCTGGGGTTAGACGGCTTTAATGGAAGTGTCACGCGCGTTGCAAAACTCTTACCGTTAATGCTGCAAGCGCCTCGTTTTTTCACTGGACAAATCAAACTGGGCGATATGCACCAAACTGTGCAAGCATTTAACCGATTAATGACCGCACTTTCCTTCTTCCGTTTGTTCTATGAAGAATTTACGCTCTACCAAGCACGTTTAAATCGTCTTTATGGTTTTATGACTAAGTTGGATGAATTAGATCATTCAGAGATTCATCAACCCATGAAATGTTCTAACCGTGTTGCATTGTCAAACTTTGGTATTAAAGACGAGCAAGGCAGATTGTTGCTTAATAACTTAAATATTGAACTAAAAAATGGTGATGCTTTATTAATTCAAGGTCCATCTGGCACAGGGAAAACATCTCTATTAAAAGCGATGGCCGGAATTTATCCTTTTGAGACAGTAGGTCTGGTAGAACATCCTTGTGTGACCAGTTTATTCTTACCGCAACGTCCTTATATGCCACAAGGCACGTTACGTGAAGCGATTTGCTATCCAGATATTGATCCTTATCATCCTGAATTGGAAAAAACACTCGCGGATTGTTGTTTGGATAAATATCTTCATAGTCTTGATATAGATAACGATTGGCAAGCGACTTTGTCACCGGGTGAATTGCAGCGTGTGGCATTTATTCGGATTTTACTGACGAAGCCTGAAGTAGTCTTTTTAGATGAAACAACATCAGCACTTGATGAGCCAACAGAGTATATACTTTATAAAACGATTAAAGAGCGGTTACCCAATATGATCATTCTAAGTGTCGGCCATCGTGGTACATTACATCAATTCCATAACAAACAATTGGATTTGGCAGTCTGCATCGTCTAAATAACAAAAGGCTAAATTTATATTTAGCCTTTTCTTTTTACTAAGCGTAATTCAAATACAGAGAAGTCTCTCAAGGCTTGCTACACATCCCAATCCCCCCTATAATTCCCCCAATTTTTCTAATTTCATTCTCACAATGTCAAATAAAACCATTGCTAAAAATACGCTATTTCTTTATATCCGAATGCTTTTCAACATGGGGGCCATGCTGTATATCTCTCGTGTGGTATTACAGGTATTGGGTGTAGAAGATTTTGGCATCTATAACATTGTGATGGGTGTGGTGGTCTTATTTTCCTTTTTTAATGGCACAATGACTGCCACCACTCAGCGTTTTATTAACGTAGAAAAAGCCTCGAATGACATTCAACGTGTCAATAAAGTCTTTAATATTAGCATCTTAAATCACCTACTCATTATTTTTATCGTATTCGTGTTAGCCGAAACCGTCGGTTTATGGTTTTTAAATCACAAATTGGTGATCCCCGCTGAACGCTTGCAAGCCGCAAATATCGTTTACCAATTAGCATTAATTATTGCTCTTGTTGAAATCATCAAAGTGCCATTCAATGCCATGATTGTTGCCCATGAGAAAATGGGATTCTATGCGTGGTTGGGATTAGGTGAAACCATCTTAAAACTGACTTCTGTCTTTATCTTAAGTCATATCACACATTACGATAAGTTGATTACTTATGGCTGCTTATTGCTTTCAGTCAGTTTAATCGTGCTCTCTCTTTATGTGTTATTCACTAAATATTATTTCAAAGAAGCCGCACGTTTCCGTTTGTATAAAGATTTAAGCAAAACCAAAGAAATGGTGAGTTTTTCCGGTTGGATGCTTATGGGGCAAGTCGCTTATGTGGGTTCAACACAAGGCTTGAATATGGTGTCTAACTTATTCTTTGGTGTGGCAGTCAATGCCGCTGTTGCGATTGCAACACAAGTAGAAGGTGCCGTTTACAGCTTTGTAAATAATTTCCAAATGGCAGCTAATCCACAACTTGTTCAGTCTTATGCGGCAAAAGATTATGATCGCAATCGCCAATTAATCCTTGGTATTTCAAAATATTCACTTTATTTAATGGCAATTCTCTCTGCGCCTGTATTGTATTTCACCCATACCTTACTGACATTTTGGCTAGGCGATCATCTTCCGCAATATACTGAACAACTTGTACAAGCTATTATTGCTTGCTTATTGATCAGTGCAATGGCTGGCGCATTTTGGATGAGTGCATTAGCCATTGGCACATCTACCGTAAAACAATACAATATCATTGTGGCGTTAATTGATCTTTGTACGGTACCATTGGCTTATTATTTGTTCACACTAGGTTATAATCCAGTATTTGCCTTTGTGGGTAAATTTAGTACGATGATCATCTCACAAATCTATCGATTATATTTTATTAATAAAAAAATTAAATTTAACCAAAAAGAATTTGTCTCATATTTAGTGAATGTCGGCGTGGTGTTTGGCCTGCTATTAGGTATCATCTATATATCCGATACCACCCGCAGTTATTCTTTATTGGAATTTATTGGACAATCCATCATCTTAGAAATGGTATTAATCTGTGTCATCTTAATCTTCGGATTAAGCACAGCAGAAAAAAATTTCTTGTTTAGCTATTTAAAGAAAAGAGTAAAAAAATGAATCAACTCCTTATTGATTTAAAAAACAAACTGAATCCTATTGTCGAACTGATCAATGATAAAAACGATGTATTCTATTTCGACTACCCGCTTCATTTGAACGTGGGCGATTTGCTGATCTATCACGGAACCGAGCAATTTTTTAAAGATCACCACATTAACGTGACCTTAAAACGTTGCGAATACGATTTAGATCTTGAAGAAGTCAAAGCAAAAATTACACCGAACACCACCATTCTTTTACATGGTGGCGGTAATTTTGGCGATCTTTATCCGCAGCATCAAAAAATCCGTGAAGAAATCGTGACAAATTTCCCGAATAATCGCATTATTGTGCTTCCACAAACCGCTTATTTTAAGCACGAAGAAAATCTGCAAAAATCAGCCGCACTTTTCCGTAGCCACAGTGATTGCCATCTACTGGCTCGTGACGAAAGAACAGCGAATCTATTTGCACAATTTTCAAATCATGTTTATTTGTCACCGGACATGGCGCATCAGCTTTATGGCACCATGGAAACGAAACAAGGCACAACTGGCGAACAACTTTATTTCTTGCGTAAAGATATTGAAGCGAGTGATATCGAGAAAAATATCCTTGCTCAACTGCCTGCTAACAGCAATGTAAAAGACTGGGAAGATATTCTTTCAACAGAAGATGATGTAGTTTTAGCATTAAGCTGGCGAATGAGTAAAATAGCCAATAAATTTGGTCTGGGTTGGCCGAAAGATCTTTGCCATCAATTCTGGTATGCCTATACTCTACGCATTGTAAAACGTGTTGCACAAGTATTCTTAGCGAATGATAAAGTCACCACTACTCGCTTACATGGTCATATTTTCTCTTGCTTGTTAGAAATTCCAAATCGTGTTTGTGATAACTCTTATGGTAAAAATAGTAGCTATGCCAAATTATGGACCAAAGAGCTAGATTTCGTTGAATTGGATAAATAATGTTTGAATTAAAAAAACTGATTACAGCCATGATTCTTCCCCCATTTAATATTTTAATTTTATGGGGGCTTTCACTTATTCTAGCTAAATTCAATTTCAAAAAATTAAGCCGAATTTCGACCGCACTTGGTTTCTCTCTACTCTATCTTTTAAGCATTCCTTACACTGCACAAGTACTTAAAGATAGTCTCATTACTGAAGATAATTTAACACTGCAAGATTATCAACAAGCGCAAGCGATCGTTTTGCTGGGTGGTGGCTTGCGTGATAACAAAGAACTTTACGCACCATTAGCTTCAACAGGTATTCAACTTGAACGCTTACGCTATGCCGCATTCTTGCAAAAAGAAACACACTTGCCATTATTAATTACAGGGGCGAGCCCAACTGGCGCCATTGAGGCAAAAATTGCCGCAGAAGAACTCCAAAACTTCTTTAATGTGCCAACTAAATGGATTGAATCTAAAGCACTTACCACCAAAGAAAATGCACTTTTCACCAAACAAATGTTGGAAAAAGAAGGTATTCACAAAATTATTTTAGTCACCAATGAATGGCATATGCAGCGTGCAAAATTATTGTTCCAACAACAAGGTTTTGATGTGTTACCTGCAAGTGTAGGTGAAGGCATTACACCTGACAGTTATGGACTTAATATGATGCATTTTATTCCGCAAGGTGGCGCAATTACGAAGAATATGCAATTACTCAAAGAGTGGATTGGATATTGGAAAGAGCGCTAAAGTGCGGTCAAAAGATCACAAATTAGATAATGTTAAGAGGAAGAAAACATGAGTCAAATTACACGCGAACAAATGCTTCAAGTATTCGAAAATCGCTGTTCAACACGCTATTACGATCCGAATAAAAAAATTAGCCAAGAAGATTTTGCTGCAATTTTAGAATTTGCTCGTTTATCACCAAGCTCAGTAGGTTCTGAGCCATGGAAGTTCTTAGTTATTCAAAATAAAGCATTACGCGATAAGCTCAAACCTTTTAGCTGGGGCATGCAATATCAATTAGATGATTGTAGTCATTTAGT
>JAHZCF010000029.1 GCA_019423005.1 Haemophilus sp. | reverse complement strand
TCTTATGGGGTATGGGCGTTTGCCAATTCCGTCAAGGTGTAGAAACCGTACGTGCATTAGCAAGCTTGGCAATGCTTACCGGTAACTTAGGTAAACCAAATGTTGGGGTGAACCCAGTACGTGGTCAAAACAACGTACAGGGTGCGTGCGATATGGGGGCGTTATTCAACACATTACCTGGCTATCAAAGTTTTGCTAATCCAGAGATTAATGCAAAATTTGCGAAAGCTTGGGACGTGCCATCTATTCCAACCAAACCAGGTGTGCCGTTGAGTGAAGTCCCTGAAGCGATCATGGAAGATAAAATTAAAGCATTCTATATCATGGGTGAAGATACATTACAAACTGAGCCTGATATTAATGCTGTTAAAAAAGCCTTCGAGAAAGTTGAGCTTCTTATCGTTCAAGATATCTTCATGACTCAAACCGCAGCAGAAGCAGATATTTTATTACCTGCGACTTCTTGCGCTGAACATGAAGGGGTGTATAGTGCCGCCGACCGTGGTTTCCAACGTTTCTATAAAGCCGTTGAACCAACCGGCGATGTCAAGGATGACTGGGTGATCATTAGCGAAATTGCTACGGCAATGGGTTACCCAATGCACTATAACAATACCAAAGAAATTTGGGATGAGTTGCGTGATCTTTGTCCGCTTTATAAAGGGGCAACTTACGAAAAAATGGAAGGTATGGGCTATATCCAATGGCCATGTACTGACGAAGGTCCTGAAGATCAAGGTACGCAATATTTGTATAAAGGCCAAATCTTCGACCGTCCGAACGGCAAAGCTGAATTCTTTGCATGTGACTGGGAACCACCGATGGAAGATCTTTCAGAAGAATTCCCATTGGTACTTTCTACCGTACGTGAAGTGGGTCACTATTCCTGCCGTTCAATGACCGGTAACTGCCGTGCACTTGCGGCACTTGCTGATGAACCAGGATTCGTACAAATGAACGATCAAGATGCCAAAGAATTAGGCATAAAAAACAACGACTTGGTTTGGATTGCATCATCACGCGGTAAAGTGATTTCTCGCGCGGATGTCAGCACTCGTACCAACAAAGGCGCTTGTTATATGACCTATCAATGGTGGATCGGTAAATGTAACGAATTAACCGCTGAACATTTGAATCCGGGTTCTAGAACTCCGGAATATAAATACAGCGCGGTTCGTATTGAGAAAATCGAAGACCAAGCCTGGGCTGAACGCTATGTGGTAACTGAATACGCGAAATTAAAAAATCGCTTAAAAGAAACCGCACTTGTGGCTTGATTAGTGTCATAAATGAATGACGGGCGAACTTAAATGGTTCGCCCGTTTTTTATTGAATTATTTTCTCATGCATTATGAGCACATTTAGCCATTGTTGTCTGTGGCTAAAGACAAACAGGAATCGGCGAGTGTTTCACTGAAGCGTAAATCATGCGAGGCAATAAGCATCGGTAACTGTAGTTCACGTAAAAGTGCGGTCAGTTTGGCGATATTTTTTACATCCAGTCCGTTGGTCGGTTCATCCAACAACAATACTTTTGGCTGCATCGCTAGCACGCCTGCCAGTGCAGTAAAATTTTGTTCACCACCAGATAAGGTATTTACAGAGCGATCTTTTAATCCAACAATATTTAGACGTTCCAACTGCTGTAATGCAATTTGATAGGCTTCATCTCTGTTTAATCCTTGATTGAGTGGACCAAAGGCCACATCATCAAGTACGGTTGGACCAAAAAGTTGATCGCCTGCATGTTGGAAACAGATACCAATCTTTCCACGTAACGGTACAAAATCTTTTTCTTGACGGCAGGTGTTATCAAACCAGCGAATTTCCCCTTGTTGATAAGGGATGAATCCTAATAGGCAATGTAATAGGGTGGATTTTCCACAACCAATATCGCCTTGTAAAAAAAGTCGGTGACCTTCAGGGAGTTTAAAAGAAAGGTTATCAATAATCACGCGTTGGTCACGCATGATCTGTAATTGTTTGACTTCGAGGACGTTCATCAAGATTTATCCTGTGTTTTTTTCACATCATGCAGCTGAAAGCCACGAGCTTTTAGCGCCATTTCTGTTTTTTCTGCTTTAACGAGTGCATGAATTAATAATAGGGCGACACTCTGCGCCGCGATAAATAAGGTTCTGCCATTAAGTTTTGGCTGGTAGCCACGTGCTCGCATTGCCATATCCATCTTTTTATGTACTTCACTGAACACGGAAATATAGCGAACAGTGAGAACAAAGAGATGAAGTAGTTTTTCAGGCAATGGCAAACGGCACAATGCTTGCAATAAAAGGCTCTCGTTCATATCTATTAACAAGAGTCGAGTTAAACTTAAAATTAAATTGAAACGAAGTGTGATGAGCAGTGCAAGCAGAATGCCCATAGGGTTTAATACTAAACCTTGCTCGGTGATTTTCCAACTTAAGGTCAACCAAACAAGCAAAGTGAAAAAATTGAGTTTCAGCCAATATTTGAAATAACCGGCAAGGGATTTTTGATAACGTATTAGCGCAATAAGTAACCCGCTGAATACGATCAGATTAAGGATAATAAGCGTTGAAATATGTGTCATTGTGCTGACGATAAGTCCACACAAAAACACATAAATTAATCGTAAGTGCGGTTGGAAAATAGCAAGAAAATTCATTTCACCACACTGAGCGCTGTTGGATACATTTTGTTTAACAATAAGACCACACCAACACTGACGATACTGTCGATAATAAATACAGGGATATGTGATATCACCAGTAACATGATCAGATCGCTGTAGGCTTTACCACCATCTAATGCTAAGACAAGAGAGGCAAGCAAGGCTGAACCGCCAACGCCGATCACGCCAGCACCAATACCGGCAGTAATTTGAGTGCGACGGGAATTGTCATTTTCAAGTCTTTTTGCAAATAGCCAATGTACAAGAAGGGCAGGCAATGCCATCACACATAAATTGACACCAAGCACGGCAAATCCACCGAAGGAAAAGAGCAAGACTTGTAATACCAATGCGATTAAAAAGGCAGGGAATACCGCCCAACCAAGAAATAGACCGGCCATGCCGTTTAAGATGAGATGCACGCTGCCAATGCCAACTGGTACATGAATGGTACCGGCAACAAAAAAGGCAGCGGCAAACAATGCCGTTAGCGGCAATTGCTGCGAATTGAGGCGTTTCAGGCCAATCATTACGCAGACTAATGCGACAGCTGCACCTCCAAGCAATACGGGGGTATGCAACACACCTTCCGATAAATGCATATTATCTTTCCTTAGATTGCGACGCACGCGTCATTTTTGAGGCTCTAATCAATGCCCATAAGCCAAAAATACCAACAATATAACCGATACCACCAATAATATCGTGCAGGTAAATTTTGTCTTTTAATTTAGAAATATCTTCGCGGACCAACATCAATGCATTGTCACTATTATTAGTAGCTTGTGCAGATACTCTGTTGGCAACAATTGAGGCTCGATGTCCTTCTTCACCTTCTATCACTACTTTAATGGCACCTTCGGCAGTGGTATTGATCGGATAGGCAAATTGCCCATCGCGATCCGTTTTGCCTTCCAATAGAGGGGAGTCCTGACCAGCTTGCAAAATTTCCATATAGGTTTCTGCCGCTGGGGTCATATCGGAATAATAGGCTTTGCCAGAGACTGTGTGTCCATCATATTGTGCAAAAACATGCAAACTATGAGCCAATGCTGATGGTGCACACAGCCAGGTGAAAAGTGCGGTTAAAAATACAACTTTTTTCATTATTTCGCATCAAAAGTGAGCATATATTCAACACTACGTTTGTTATAGTCAGGATTGTCTTTAACCGGCTCGTCAAATTCAGCCCAGACTTTGTTATAACCCGCTTTAGGGGTGAATTGTGCAACCCCTTTTTCATTGGTTAAGTTGAATGGGTGATCTTCGCCTAAACCTACTTTGATGCCTTGCACTGGTTTACCTTTTACTAATACGAGAATATCGAGTGGTTGTCCCGCTTTCGGTTCACTTTGAGGGATTAATTCATAATCCATGTTGTGTGATTTATTCGCTTGCGCATCCCAGTGTAAAATCGCTTTACCGAATTTGATCGGATTAACACTGCGTACAGCTTCAGGTGCTTGTTGTTTGGTTTTTTCGACATATTTACCGCTAGGTAATTTTGACCAAACACCATTATCAAAGCGAATAAATGCGATGGTTGCATCAGGTGCAGCAAAGTATGCTTCGCCTTCTTTAAAGTTTACTGTGGCATTTTGCAGTTGGCCTTTAGTATCAAGTAGGCGTACTGCTTTTAATTTGCTTTGAGGATAGGTTTCAGTTTCTTCATGACCAAATTTAACCACATATTGCCCTTTTACATCCTTAACGGGCTCCAACCAAACATTATGTGCATTAGCGAGTGAAGCACCGAATAGTGCAGTAATAAACAATGCTGTTTTTTTCATGGAAGTTCTCCTTTTCTAACATGTGAATACTGTGATAAAGTATAAAATATGAAGTAACTTCAGAGTCAAGTGTAATTTAATAAAAAATGAAAATTGGTCAATTAGCCAATATCGTTGGCTGTACGGTGGAAGCCGTACGTTTCTATGAAAAACAAGGATTGATCGAACCCGCCAAGCGAACAATTGGTAATTTTCGCGTTTATACGGAAGAGCATTTGAAACAACTTTCTTTTATTTGCTATTGCCGCAGTTTGGATATTTCACTGAAAGAAATCAAAATGTTGCTCAATCCTCAATGTGCCACTCAAGAGCAAGAAAGAGAAATTAATGAGCTGCTAGATCGACATATTCGAGAAGTATCAAAACGGATTCATGAATTGGCTCACTTGAGAATTCGCTTAATTCAGCTCAAAGGCAAATGTAGCCAATTTGAACAAAACAATGATTTAATGAATACTTTATTGCAACATAGCGGCATTAATTTTGTGCCGCTAAAATGATTTCTTGTACGGGTACCAGTAAAAATTTTTCAAACAACGTTTAAATATCGAACAACGAAACACAGAAACGCTGAAAATAAATATCAAAAAAGAGTAGAATTGGAACAGACTGCTTTTTTATTTTAAGGAGAAAATCATGCATGAGATGTCTCTCTGTCAGAATATTATGGAAATTATTGATCAACAAAAGAAAAAGCATGAAATCCATGAAGTGACAGATATTTGGCTAGAAATTGGGGCGCTGTCTTGTGTCGAGCAAAGTGCGGTAGAATTTTGCTTTGAAATTATGCGAAAAGATACCGTTGCTGAAAACTGTCAGTTACATTTTATTCATTTACCTGCGATTGCATGGTGCTGGCAATGTCAAAAGGAAGTTGAGATTGAAGCCTATCAAGATTGCTGTCCACATTGTCACAGTGCATGTTTACAACGTCGAAGTGGCACCGAATTTAGAGTGAAAGAAATTGCCGTAAAATAGCAAGACGTCTAAATTGGCAAATTTAACCTGATCTTTTGAATATAAAATACGCTAACTACTTGATAGTATGTATTTATCTCTCTTCAAAGAATATATTTAAGATAGAGAATATGGTATTCTAACGCATGTGAATTACCATAGATTCTAAGTATTTACAGAATAAACGAAAAATTATTGAGGTGACTTATGTGTACAACCTGTGGCTGTGGCCATCCAGACCAAGTCAGAATCGGTGAATTACCGCATGTTCATAATGATTCCAACGCACAACATGCGACAAAACTACCTAATTTTTCTCACTCCTCCTTCCGCATGCCAGACACGCCGCAACAAGAAGAAACGCAACAACGATTACTGAAAGTAGAACAAGATATTCTCGGTGCGAATAACCAGTTAGCCGATATGAATCGTCGCTTTTTCGCAAATCAGCATATTTTAGCGCTTAATCTTGTTTCAAGTCCTGGCTCAGGCAAAACAACCTTATTGACGACCACATTAAACGCATTAAAAAATGACTATCCTTGTTATGTGATCGAAGGGGATCAGCAAACAGAAAACGATGCGGATCGTATTCGTCAAACGGGGGTGCCAGCGATTCAAGTCAATACAGGTAAAGGTTGTCACTTAGATGCACAAATGATTGGCAATGCATTGGTGAAATTGCAGCCACAGGAAAATAGTCTGATGTTTATTGAAAATGTCGGAAACCTAGTCTGCCCATCAGAGTTTGATTTAGGCGAGCATGCTAAAGTGGTGATCTTATCCGTGACAGAAGGCGAAGATAAACCGCTGAAATATCCACATATGTTTGCGGCTTCGAAATTAATGATTTTAAACAAAGTAGATTTACTGCCGTACTTAAATTTCGATGTGGAAAAATGTATTGCTTATGCGAAACAAGTGAATCCAACAATTGAGGTTATCCAGTTGTCTTCTCAAAGTGGAGAAGGGTTACAGCAATGGCTAGACTGGTTAAAAGCGCAAGAACGATAGGAGCATCAAATGCAGTTTGTTGATGAATTTCGTGATCCTGAACTGGCTAAAAGTTTGTTACAGCGACTACAAAAAGTAATGGAAAACCAACCGCACTTTACGCCAGAAAATCCGTTATATCTGATGGAGGTCTGTGGCGGACATACTCATACCATTTTTAAATTTGGGCTGGATCGTTTATTACCCAAAAGTATTGAATTTATTCACGGTCCAGGCTGCCCTGTGTGTGTATTACCGATGGGGCGAATTGATGTATGTATTGAGATTGCTCGTCGCCCCGAAGTAATTTTCTGTACTTTCGGTGATGCCATGCGAGTACGTGGACGTTTAGGTTCATTATTAGAAGCCAAAGCACAGGGCGCGGATGTTCGTATTGTTTATTCACCACTTGATGCGTTGAATATCGCATTGAATAATCCAGACAAAAAAGTGGTGTTCTTTTCACTCGGTTTTGAAACAACTATGCCGAGTGCCGCAATTACCTTGCAACAAGCTAAAAAACAGCAGGTAAAAAACTTTTTTGTGGTATGCCAAAATATTACCATCATTCCGACATTACACAGCTTATTGTCACAAGGACAAGTCAAAATTGACGGCTTCCTTGCACCAGGTCATGTTAGCATGGTGATTGGTTCTGAACCTTATCAGGAATTGTGTGACACCTATCATAAGCCTTTTGTGATCACCGGTTTTGAGCCTTTAGATATCCTACAAGCAATTTTAATGTTGGTGACACAGATTGTTGAAAAACGCAGTGAAGTGGAAAATCAGTATAAACGCATTGTGCACCAGCATGGTAATGTGTTGGCGCAACAGGCAATCAGCGAAGTGTTCCGCTTGAAAGCCAGCAGCGAATGGCGTGGATTAGGCGAAATTGCAGAATCAGGCGTAGAACTGACAGATGATTATCAATGCTTTGATGCAGAAGCGCATTTTGCTTGTCAGCCACATCAAGTTGCCGATGATCCTGATTCTCGCTGCGGCGATGTATTAATCGGAAAATGTAAGCCAGCGGATTGCCCATTATTTGCTAAAAAATGTAATCCTGACAATGCCTATGGTGCATTGATGGTATCTTCCGAAGGGGCATGTGCGGCCTATTATCAATATAGACGGGAATAAAACAATGACTGATTTTATTACAATGGCACACGGAAATGGTGGTGCCACAATGCAAGAGTTGATCCGCGATTATTTTATCGAGGCATTTGATAACCCGATACTTTCACAGGGCGAAGATCAGGCTCGTATTGCTTTACAAGAGTTAAATGCTTTAGGTGGAACATTGTCATTTTCTACCGATAGCTTTGTGATTGATCCGATTTTTTTCCCTGGTGGCGACATTGGTAAACTCGCTGTATGTGGTACCGCTAACGATGTAGCGGTATGCGGTGCCGTCCCAAAATATTTATCCTGTGGGTTTATTTTGGAGGAAGGCTTACCACTAGAAACTTTAAAAAAATTGATCCAGTCTATGGCAAAAGCCTGCCAGTCAGCCGGTATTCAAGTGGTAACCGGTGATACCAAAGTAGTACAAAAAGGCGCGATAGATAAAGTGTTTATCAATACAGCCGGTATTGGTGTGATACCAAATGGACTCGACTGGGGCGTGCATCGTATTCAACCAGGTGATCAGATTATTGTCAGTGGTACTTTAGGTGATCATGGTGCAACCATTTTGAATTTACGGGAAAATCTTGGTATTCAAACGGATTTACGCAGTGATAGTGCTGTGCTTGCACCGCTCATTGATTGCATTCGTCCAATTGAAGGGGTGAAAGCTGTACGCGATGCGACCCGTGGTGGTGTGAATGCAGTACTTCATGAATTTGCACAGGCACAGAAAGTAGGGATTCAAATTGATGAAACGGTATTACCAATTCGTCAGGAAGTACGTGGTATTTGCGAATTACTCGGTTTGGATGCATTAAATTTTGCTAATGAAGGCAAATTGGTAATTGTGGCAGATAAAGAAAAAACAGCTGAAATTCTAACCGCACTTCGTAGCCATCCATTAGGTGAAAACGCAGCCGTAATTGGTGAAGTGACCACTGATGGCAAAGTTCGAGCAGTTGGTCTTTTCGGTCAAAGTCGTTTATTAGACTTACCACGCAACGAACCTTTACCGCGAATCTGTTAAGCAAAAACCGGTTTAATGTTAAATTAAACCGGTTTTAGTTTGTAAATTGATATAAGGGAGAAGCGTCGCTATTTTTTCCAAATAACGTGAAATTCACGATCTTCTTCTCGGTGTGAAATTAAGAATTTCGCAAACACATCATCCATTTCATCTTTCTCATTCACTAATCCTACCCACACTTCAGCAAAAGCCTCAGGATCGATTAATACCCCAATTTCTTGTTCCCAATCATCGGCAGTTTCGACAAACTCGACCGCACCACGATCTTCAAATTGTAGATTGAATAGCATAATATCAGCCGGATCGAGATTTTCGCCCGCCATTTCTAAGAAAATATCATAAGCAAGATCAATCGCTGCATCGGGATCAAGTTTTTGAATATCAGTTGTCATTGGGTTTTCCTTCATTAAGTCAATTGCGCGTATGATACCGCAAGAAACACAAAACAAAAAGTGCGGTCAAATTCATCGTTGTTTTTGACCGCACTTATTTATATTTGTTGTAACTAGCCCGTATTTCGCATACCTGCTGCAATACCAGTGATGGTAATCATCAAGGCTTGTTCGACATCAGGGCTTGGGTTTTCAGGTGATTCACGGAAACGACGGAGCAATTCCACTTGAAGGAGATTGAGCGGATCCGTATAAACATTACGTAATGCAATAGAATCCGCGATCCACGGTAAGTCCGCCATTAATTCATCTTTGTGAGAAAGCGAAAGCACAGTTTTAATATCTGCATTGAGTTGATTACGCAGATTTTCACCTAAGTACCAAAGCTCTTTTTTCACCAAGTTATGATCATATTGCTCAGAAAGCCAAGTATCGGTTTTACTGAACACCATTTCTAACATCCCCACACGAGTAGAGAAGAATGGCCAAGCTTTACACATTTCTTCAATAATATGACCTTTGCCTTCATCTACAATTTTTTGAATTGCCGCACCCGCACCAAGCCATGCTGGTAGCATTAAGCGGTTTTGCATCCAAGCAAAAATCCATGGAATGGCACGCAAGCTTTCCACGCCACCATTTGGATTACGTTTTGCAGGGCGAGAGCCAAGTGGTAGTTTAGACAGTTCTTGTTCCGGTGTGGCACTGCGGAAATAAGGCACGAAGTCTTTATCACCACGAACAACACTACGGTAAATGTCACATGAAGTAGCGGAAAGCTCATCCATGACGGTACGCCATTCTGCTTTAGGTTCTGGCGGTGGGAGTAAGTTTGCTTCTAAAATCGCGCTCGCGTAAAGATCAAAGGTTTCAACCGCAACTTCGTGTAAACCAAGTTTAAAGCGGATCATTTCCCCTTGTTCAGTCACACGTAAACCATTTTTAAGTGAGCGCGGTGGCTGAGAAAGTAATGCCGCATGTGCAGGTGCACCACCTCGACCGATTGTACCACCACGACCATGGAATAAAGTGAGCTCAATACCTAGTTCTTCGGTTAAGTTGACTAATGCTTCTTGTGCACGATATTGTGCCCATGAAGCTGCCATCATTCCCGCATCTTTAGCTGAGTCAGAATAACCAATCATCACCATTTGGTGATTGTTAATCACACCACGATACCAACCAATATTAAACAATTGACGCATGACACCTTCAGAAGCATCTAAGTCATCTAAGGTTTCAAAAAGTGGCACAACAGGAATGTGATAAGGTACACCTGCTTCTTTTAATAATAAATGCACAGCAAGCACGTCAGAGGCACTTCTTGCCATGGAAATAATATAGCAAGCAATCACGCCTTGTTTTTGTTGAGCAATGACTTTACAAGTCTCTAAAATTTCTTGGGTTTCTGCAGACGGCTCCCAATGGGTTGGAATTAATGGACGGCGAGAATTTAATTCACGCACTAAGAAAGATTGTTTCTCAGCTTCGCTCCATTGTGCATAATCGCCAATACCAAGATAACGGGTAATTTCTGCGATAGCATCCGTATGACGCGTGCTTTCTTGACGAATATCCATTTGTGAAAGGGTAACCCCAAAACAGCGAATGCGATGCAAAATATCTAATAAAGATCCATTGGCAACAATCCGCATGCCACACGCCATTAATGATTGATAGCAATCATAGAGTGGTTCCCAAAGTTGATTATCTTCCATGATGATATCCGCTTGGCTTACGCGTGGAGGACGATTTGCCATGCAATCATCAAAGTAATCAAGGGTCGCGATAAGTTTCGAACGAAGTTCTTTGACTACAAAACGATAAGGCTCTAAATGTTCACCATATTTTGCGGTAAATTCTGGTGTGCATTTCACCATGGATAATTCATCGGCAAGGGATTTGATGTCATTTAAGAATAAATCCGCCGCTTTCCAACGAGCAAGATAGAGTACTTGTTGAGTAATTTTTGAAGTAACAAATGGGTTACCATCACGGTCACCACCCATCCAAGAAGAAATTCTGACAGGACGTAAGCCCACAGGTAAATCGTAGCCTAAGAATTCACGAGCGTGTTCATTTAGTTGACGTAAGAATTCCGGTACCCCTTGCCATAGGCTATTTTCAATCATGGCAAAGCCCCATTTTGCTTCATCGAATGGGGTAGGGCGAACAGTACGGATTTCATTAGTATGCCAAGCTTCAGCAATTAAACGAAGCAACAGGCGTTCAATAATGCTGCGTTCTTTAGGCGTCAAATCATCGTGCTCTAATTTGCTTAAGCATTTATTGATCTCGACGTGTTTATGGACTAAAGAACGACGCGTGGTTTCAGTTGGGTGTGCCGTTAATACAAGCTCAATAAGCAAGTTTTCAACGGTTTTGTAAACCTCTTCTTTTGAGGCATTTTGTGCTTTTAAACGTTGAAATAAAGCACTTAATGAACGATTAGAAGATTGTAAATCTTTATGTTGGCGAGAGACCGTTTGGTATTGTTCAGCGATATTCGTCAAATTAAGAAAGTGGCTGAATGCTCGCGCAACGGGAATAATGTTTTCATTTGAAATGGTGGAAAGGGTATCCAACAATGTTCTACGTGCTTGGCTATCGCCCGCTCGAGATTGTTTGGACAATTGGCGAACATTTTCAATCAAGGTAAGAATGTCTTCGCCTTGTGCATCATTGATGGTTTCTCCAAGAAAACGCCCTAACATATTAATATTATGGCGGAGAGTGCGATACTCATCAGTCATATAAACTCCGATAAAGAAAAAATAAAACCAGGAGAGATATAATCAAAAATATGTATTGGGATCAAATGCTATACGTCGAAAACTTGTATTAAATCAAAAAAGCTGAAAATAAGTAAAAAAATGACCGCACTTTTTTAGATAAAATTCAAAGTGCGGTCAAAAAATTTAATGTTTATTTAAGGTCGCGAACAGATTTGCGAATGACGAGTTCAGGATGGATCGCAATTCGGTGTTTTTCGTGATTCTCGTTATCTTTATTCGCAATACGCTCAAATAAAAGATTAACCGCTTGTGCACCTAGACGAGATTTCGATTGGTGAATCGTGGTGAGTGGCGGTGCATAGAAACGTGATGAGTGAATATTATCATAGCCAATAATCGAGATATCATCAGGTACGCGCAAACCTTTTTCCGTAATAGCAGAAATTGCCCCTAATGCCATCACATCATTACAACAGAATACGGCAGTAGGCAGGTTATCTTGTACGAGAATTTTATTCATACACTCATAACCGTCTTCAGGCTCGAAGAAACCTTCCATAATCCAATTTTCATGGATTGGTAGATTGGCTTCATTCATGGCTTTCACAAAACCTTCATAACGCGTTCTTGCAGTCGTTTTATCTAATTCACCTGCAATAAGACCGATCTCTTTATGACCACAATCAATTAAATGTTTAGTGGCAAGGTAACCACCCGTAAAACTGTTATCTTCAATGATATCGGTATCTGTATTTGGCCCCCAATCCATTACCACCATTGGAACAGACGAGAAACTAGAAAGTACATCGAGTGAATGTTGTGTGTATTCAGAACACATTACCAATAAACCATCTACGCGTTTTTTGGTAAGCATTTCGACGTGGTTTTTAATTTTTTCAGGATCATTTTGTGTATTACACAAA